>CAYHAB010000060.1:0-4737 GCA_964354505.1 uncultured Thermodesulfobacteriota bacterium | reverse complement strand
ACCACCGGGGGGACCGTAGGCGTTGGTCGCTCCACCACTGCTACCGTGGTGGTGACTTCCATCTTGATATTGGTGACAGACTTCTTTTTAACCAAGATATTTATGATGCTGTGAAGAAATGAAAAGACTGATCATCGAAATCAGGGGACTTCATAAGTCCTTTAACAACCTCCAGGTCCTTACGGGGGTGGATCTCGGAATAAAGCAGGGTGAGACCATTACCATCGTGGGGGGGAGCGGGACGGGAAAGAGCGTCCTGCTCAAGCTTATATCCGGTCTGGAAAAGCCCGATGAAGGTGAAATACGCGTTGGCAAGAAGGACATTGTCCCGCTCAAGGAATATGAGCTGGTCCCTATCAGAAGAAAGATAGGGATGCTCTTCCAAGGTGCTGCCCTCTTCGATTCCCTCAGCGCCGGGGAGAACGTGGCGTATCCCATCAGAGAGCATTTCCGCATCCCCGAGGATGAGATCCGGGAAATCGTGAGGGAAAAGTTGCGCCTGGTGGGCCTCGAGGGGGTAGAGGAGAAGATGCCGGCAGAGCTGAGTGGGGGAATGAAGAAGCGGGTGGGCTTGGCCAGGGCCATCGCCATAGACCCTGAGATCATTCTGTACGACGAACCCACTACCGGCCTCGATCCGGCCAATACCCAAAGGATAAATCAACTCATCGTTGAACTCCAGAGGATATTAAAGGTCACCTCCATCGTGGTCACCCATGATCTGGACAGCGCCTATGCGATCACGGATCGTTTAGCCCTCATACATAAGGGACGGATCGCCATGGTGGGGACCAAGGAGGAATTTTTAGCCTCTGAAATTCAGGAGGTGCAGGACTTCATCGCTAAAAAGATCGTCGAGTAAAGCAGACAGGGAGGGAAGGATGCAACTGACAAAATTTACCGAGCTTAAGGTGGGGATCTTTGTGGTAGTCATTCTGTTCCTATTCGGCGCGGGCGTCTTCGCCATCGGGAGCCACCAGAAGTATTTTCAAAGACAGTATACGCTTTGGGCCTCGTTTTCCAACATCAGTGGGTTGATCGTCGGCGCCCCGGTGAGTTTGGCCGGCCTGACGGTGGGGAGGGTGAATGCCATCATTTTTCCTGATGATCCCGGTGACAAAACCATCAAAGTGGAGTTGAAGATCAAGAAAGGCGTTCAAAAGCGAATCCGGGGAGATTCTATCGCGAGCATTCAGACTATGGGGCTTCTGGGTGATAAGTATGTGGAGATCTCTTTGGGATCACCTGAGCACAATATCTTACAGGACGAAGATCGCATACCGAGCGTTAATCCCATCGATCTCTTCACCTATGCGGCAAAGGTCGAAGAGGCCATAGACGCGTTGAATACTATCTTGATAGATGTGAAGGAGATCAGCGGGCAGATCAGGGGCGGCAAGGGGTTGCTCCACGGCATCTTATACGACCCTGCCGGAGGGGAGTTGGTGCACAATCTTTCGGCAGCCTCTGGCTCCTTTGATACCTTGGTCAAAGAACTCTCCTCTGCTGCCGAATCGGCAAACAAGATCGTCAAGAAGGTGGAACGGGGGGAGGGGAGTTTAGGGGGTATCATCAACGACCCCACGGTCTATGAAGACCTCAAGGTAATTCTAGGTGGCGCAAAGCGGAGCAAGACCATTCAGGGTCTCATCCGCTATACTATTAAAAAGAAAAAAGAAGAGAAGGTTGAAGAATCAGAAAAGTGATTTCCGCTCGGGCATAGTCCCCATCATAGGGCGGCCCAATGTGGGCAAATCCACCCTCCTCAATCGCCTTGTGGGGGAGAAGGTCGCCATTGTCTCACCCAAACCCCAGACTACCTGGAACAGGATCATGGGGGTCAAGACCCTCCCCTCGGCACAGATCCTCTTCTTCGATACACCGGGCATCCATGACGCCCCCTCCAAACTCAACAGGGCTATGCTCAATGCGGCCAAGGGTGCTTTGCACGATGCCGATGTCATCCTTCACATGGTGGAGGCCCCTGACCCTTTCTCTAAGGGCGAAGAATTGGTATGGGGGTTCTTGCAAGGGATCACAACCCCCGTCATATTGGTGATCAACAAGGTCGACTTGAAAGGAAAAGATGACGTATCAGAAGTCTCACCTCCCTTTTCATATACCAAAGTCATGCGGATATCGGCCCTTTTGGGTATGGGGGTCGATCTTTTAGAGAACGAGATAGTAGCGCTCCTCCCCCCTGGTCCCCCATACTATCCTGAAGACGCTTTTACCGACCAGACTGAGAGGTTTATGGCGAGGGAGATTATCCGAGAGAAGATCTTTCACCTGACCCATCAGGAGATCCCCTATTCGTGTGCAGTGGTGGTGGAGGAGTTTAAGGAAAGGGATGATGGGATGACCTTTATCAGGGCCTCGATCAACGTAGAAAAGGAATCTCAGAAGGGGATCATTATTGGTAAAGGCGGTAAGCGGTTAAAGGAGATCGGAGGGCATGCCAGAATTGATCTCGAACAACTCCTTGGCACCCGGGTATATCTGGACCTGTGGGTGAGGGTTCAGAAGGACTGGACGAAGAAGGATTACGCGCTGCGGGAGTTTGGGTTTATGTAGAGACAAATTGACAAAGATCATAGGGCGCTTTATAGTAAGCAAGGTGTGACACAGATGGAGAGCTTCGGTACGTATCTCAGGAATGTGCGTGAGGCGAGAAAGATCTCTTTGGGCGAGATCAGTCGCGCCACCAAGATCCGTCGCGCCGTCCTGGAGGCCATTGAGCGGGATCAGCGAGGCGGGCTTCCTGAGGTTGTTGTAAAGGGTTTTATCGGGACCTATGCCCGGCATATTGGATTGGACCCAGAAGAAACCCTGTCAAAATATTCGCAGTGGCAGAGGGGAAACAAAGCCGGGAAGAGCAGGGAATTTCCTCTCGAGGAGAAGCGGGAGATCCCCAAGGAATATATTGTTGCGGGGGTCATTGGCCTGATAATTATTCTCATCGGCTCTTTTCTCTTTTTTCCCGGACGCGTTTCTCGTGGGGGCGCTGAGGGGACTGCGCTCAAAAAGGCCCAATCAGGGCAGAAACGTATGCTTTCCTCAAAAGGTCTTCAATCTATTCCTTCGGTGGCGGAACAAACACCGCTCCCATCCTCTCCTGTTGACGCGCAGGCTGCAAAAACGGAATCATCGGAGATGCATGAACACACCCTTGTCATCAAGGCTTCGGAGAGGACATGGATACAAATACAAGAAGGGTCATCTCTTCCCTTGGATGTCATCCTGTATTCTGGGGACAGCTATACGCGTAAAAGCTCCCGCCAATTCGTGGTCTTGATAGGAAACGCGAGTGGCGTTCAGGTGACCTTTGATGGGAAGAGCCTGGGGAGCTTGGGAGGGGTCGGGGAGGTAGTTAAGTTCAAACTGCCTTCCCCCGAGGAAGGGTGAGCCCTCGGCCGTTCTTACTGGTGGATACGGAGGGAGAGGATTTCTCGCTTGCCGTTTATCTCAATCTCCTTGCTTCCACACCAGGCGCAGCTTACCATTGAGAAGGTCAGGTCTGATTCCATCAGCTCGACATCCTCTAACCCATGCAGGGACTTATCCTCGGGTTCCCCTATGATCTCCACCACTTCCTCATGGTCATCGAGCTCTACTTCAAGGACCTTCTGGATGGAACACCACATGTTGAAATGAAATGTGTTGCCGCACCTGAGACATTTGGCCATCTCTGCGCTCCTTGACCCCTTTTGTTACAGTAACCTGTCTACCACAGAAAGAGATTCGGTGCAAGAACATCATTACCCCTCCTCTCTTTACTAATAGTCCTATCTAGGTTATAAAAGTTTAGGGGATATAATCGGTGGAAGTCATCATTACCCATAATAATGCGGATTTTGATGCCTTAGCCGCCATGTTGGCGGCCCACAAGCTCTATCCCGAGGCCAAATTGGTATTCCCCGGGTCTCAAGAGAAGAGTTTACGGGATTTCTTTGTCCGCTCTACCTTCTACGTCTTGGAAGCGGATCGAGTGAAGGATATCGCCTTAGAAGAGATAACTAAGCTCATCATGGTGGATACCCGACAGCGGTCTCGCATCGGGCGATTTGCCGAGATTGTGGATAGACCCAATGTGGAGATCGCTATTTACGATCACCACCCCTCCTCTGCGGACGATGTAAGGGGAACCTTGGAGATTGTCGAGGAGAAAGGGGCCACCATTACCATCCTCCTGAGGATATTGCGGGAGCAAGGCATTTCTATTACCCCTGATGAAGCGACCGTCATGATGCTGGGGCTCTACGAGGACACAGGATCTCTCACCTTTAGTTCTACCACCGAAGGGGATTTTTATGCCGCCGCCTATCTCCTCGCTCAGGGGGCGAGCCTCAATATCATCTCCGATATGATCACGCGGGAGTTGACTGCGGAACAGGTCTTCTTGCTTAATGACCTCATCAGCTCTGCAGAACAGTATGACATCCGCGGGGTGAAGGTGGTGGTCGCCACCGGCTCCTCCGATAGATATATCGGAGACGTGGCGGTCTTGGTCCATAAGCTGAAGGATATGGAGAACCTCAATGTTATCTTCGCCTTGATCAGTATGGAGGATCGCATCTATCTCATCGGCAGGAGCAGGGTGGCGGAGGTAAACGTGGCCGAGGCGGCCATGGAGTTCGGCGGTGGCGGGCATCCCACCGCGGCATCGGCTACCATCAGGGAATTGACTATGGTCGAGGCCAAAGAGCGACTGCTGAGCATCTTGCATGAGGTAGTGAG
>CAYHAB010000059.1:0-4999 GCA_964354505.1 uncultured Thermodesulfobacteriota bacterium | reverse complement strand
GACGATGAAAATCAATAATTCCCTTCTCTCGATGGCTGGCCGTAAGGTCCCGGCCAAAATAGCGGGAAGAAGGTTAGGGTAAGGGTGGCCTTCAAAGATATCCCCCTCCCCTTAATCCTCTCCCCCCTGATGTGGGGCGAGGGAAATATTTGAATTACGACACAGTCCCAATCCCCTTTTTTAAAGGGGAAAAAGGGGATTTTCCCCGCCTTTGGCGTCCCGCGCTTTGCGGGATTGAACCCTCAAGCGGTGGATGCTATAGTTTTTTGCAAGGATCAAAAAGATGCCGCTTTCACCTTCGGATCATACAAGGGTCCTCCTGATTAACCCCAATGAGATGAAGCCTCCGGTGGCGCCCATCGGCCTCGATTATATCGCCGGCTCTTTGGAACGGGCGGGTTTCGAGGTGGATCTGATTGACCTCTGTTTTGCCTCCTCCTTGACGGAAGATCTGGACGCCTATTTCAAGGGACACGACCCTGTGGCTATAGGGGTCACTGTGCGCAACACCGACGATTGTTACTACCTGAGCCAGGCATTCATCCTCCCGCGCATAAAGGAGATAGTCGATTATATAAAAGCTAAGACCCGCCGTCCTATTATCCTGGGAGGGGTCGGCTTCTCGGTGATGCCCGAACCTATCCTGGCATATTTAGGGGTGGATTGGGGGATCTGGGGGGACGGGGAATGGGCCTTTCCTGCCCTGGTGAACAGAATGGCAGCGGGGGAGGGGAGTTCCGATATCCCCGGTCTGATCTACCGCAAAGCCGCAGGCGGTTCTTCAGCCGATGGGGGATTTCATTACAACCCCCCTGAGCTACCCGATCTCTTGGATCTCCCCCTCCCGCGCAGAGAGACCGTGGATAACCCCCGCTATCTTCGCGAGGGCGGGATGGGCGGCATCGAGACCAAGCGCGGGTGCGAGCAACGGTGCATCTATTGCGCCGATCCCCTGGCGAAAGGGAGGAGGTATCGCCTGCGCCCCCCTGCCATTGTCGTTGATGAGGTAGAGGCCCTGCTGAATCAAGGGGTGGATTACCTGCACATCTGCGACAGCGAGTTCAACCTTCCTTATAAACATGCTCTATCGGTCTGCAAGGAGATCACGAGGCGCGGCCTGGGTGAGAGGCTTGCGTGGTACGCCTACCTGAGCCCGGTTCCCTTTACGGAAGAGCTGGCCCGCCTGATGATCCGGGCGGGGTGCCGGGGGATAAACTTTGGGGTCGACCATGGGTCAGATCGCATGCTGAAGAACCTGGGGAGGCCGTTTACCGCCGCCGACATCAAGGAGACAGCCGCCCTCTGCCGGCGATTGAGCATCCCCTTTATGTATGACATCCTTTTGGGCGGCCCGGGAGAGGATAGAGAGAGCCTCACGACAACGATCTCCTTGATGAAGGAGATAGGGCCTTCAC
Source organism: uncultured Thermodesulfobacteriota bacterium (assembly GCA_964354505.1). Lineage (GTDB taxonomy): Bacteria > Desulfobacterota > B13-G15 > B13-G15 > RBG-16-54-18 > RBG-13-52-11. The sequence goes on along the minus strand of CAYHAB010000059.1, from coordinate 3,584 downwards.
GACTGGGGATCTCGGCAGGGGTCAGGATATACCCGGGGACGCGGTTGGCCGAGATCGCCTTGGCGGATATCCATCAGGGGGGCGCCAACCTGCGGGGGGTTATAAGCCCCGACTTTTTTGCCCCCATCTTCTATTGCTCCGACGCTTTAGGGGATGAGTTGTTCCCCTTTATCGCCTCTCTGGTTAAGGGGGACGAGCGTTTTTTCTTCGGCGGCGGGGAGGAGACCGAGGCCAACTACAATTACAACGCAAACAGCATTCTCATAGAGGCCATCAAGAGAGGGTACCGCGGCGCCTTCTGGGACATCTTGCGAAGGCTGGCGGAGGAGGGGCGGGTTATGAAGGTCTAAGTTTGGAGAAGATTATGGAAGATTTTCTACGTCAGCTAGATCTTTATACCGTCCAAGGGCTTTTTTGTTGATCTTGAGGTGATCTAGATCGATTATATTTGTTGTAACCCCATCCAGTTCATCCACCACCCGCGTCTTATAGCATTCGTCAAATTTGACTCCGGTTGCGCTAGTCATAATTTCTATTCTCATGGGTTGTACGCCCATACGGACAATTTGCCCTTCTCGAAGAAAAAGTTCTGGTGAAAGTTCAGCCGTATTAAATCCAAAGTCTTTGAGGGCAGCGACAAGATTGTAGGCGTTTTGCGGGTTTACGGCGATCCAGATATCCATATAGGCGGTTGCCCGGGGATATCCATGATAGCCAACGGCGTAACCACCAACCAAAAGATATTCAACCCGATGATCGTTGAGCGATCTCAAGAACTCTTTGAAGTCGGGCGGTACATTGAGCGTCACCATAATTTAACCGTCGAAGGTATTCAACTACCTGCAAACGCTCGTGTGGAGTCTTAGTCAGCCAGTACTCTTTGTCACTGGGTGGATCAGAGAGTGAAACCCTGGTGACAACCGTTTTGTCCAATTTGAAAAGGTCCATCTTTCTCTCCTCCGCTGCCCTTGATACAGAAAGCTATCATATCAATTACAAAATGTCAATTTTTTGCTGAAAGCATAAAACGAGCCATCACCCCATGGCCTTGACATACCTCATCCGCAGGTCATAGAGGAAGCTGTTGAGCAGGTTTTCCTCATCCTGGTCGAGGTTCCCTTTGGTCTTTTCCTGGAGGAGCCCCAGGATATCGATGGTCTGTTTCGCCAGGGGGAGATTTTTGTCCATCTTCTCACCGATGGGTTCCGGGATCTCCCCCAGGTGTACCAAGGCGGAGGTGCTCAAGGAGTAGACAAAGGCAGAGAAGTTTACCTCAGGCAAAGGAGGGGGCTGCTCCGCCTTTGCCTCTTTTCGCGCTTCTCTTTCTTGGGCCTGAGGTTCTTTTCCCCCGTTCACTTTTTTCTCCGTTGTTTGAGCAGCGCCCCTTTTATCGATAACCCGAAAGCTTTTCTTTTCTTCCTTGTCCTCTGCCATGTCTTCCCTCCTTCGATGATATAGATCTCTACACGTGGCGTTGTCTGCGGCGGTTGCGTCGGGAGTTGTCCTTCCAGTTTTTTCCCGTTTCTTCCTTGTACAGGGGCTCCATCTTCAGGTTAAGGAGGATGGAGCCCGGCAGCTCCCGTTTGAGGGGGGTTTCTTGCCTCTTTTCAGGCAGCTTCTTCTCCGGAAGGACACTGGAGATAGGCGGGCCGGTGATATAGGATTGAGGAATGTGGTCCGCCAGATATATTAGGGTATTGGCCTGATAAAAGATGACGCCGTTCTCGGAGGCCCTTTCGGCCTGGATCTCCAAGAGGATGGGGTTTGAATCACGGCGCCTGCCGATCCTCATGGCAAGCTCCTCGGAGGCGGCGAGGTGGACGTACTGTCTCCCCATAGGATCGAGACCTCGCTGAAGGATGTGCGGGTAGGCCTTGCGCCTGGTCCCGTAATAGAGGATCCGGGGGGGTGTGGTAGGCTCATATTGTATCCTCTGGGGGCGCGAATGCCCAGAGGCGGCCCTGATTCGCTCATCCTCGATCTCAAAGCGCTCCCGGTCGCCGGTATAGACCGCCTCCGTGATGTGAGAAGGCCTCACATACGACCACCCATCTTCCTCGGCGATGGCTTGTTGGAGTTCTTTGAGGGGGACAAAGCCGTCTTCATCAAGGACCAATCCAAATTCATCGGGTCGGTGCAACAGGATGTAGGCCATCAACTTGCTCAGGGCGGTTACCTTATGCCGATGGGACATTTTAGTTGAGCCTCCGCCGAAACTCCTCTCTGTATTCCTCCAACTCCTCTAAAAACTTCTGGATGTGTTTTAACGTCAGATTTTTAAATTCCCTTTGGCCGCTGGAGGCGTAGAGATACATGAGTTTGACGATGGTTTGGTAGGTGCCCTGTGGGTCCTTGCATCCTTGCTCTAAGGGGCAGATGAGACAGTTCTCTTGGTACTCCAGACAGAAGGCGCCTCCTGTGCGGGCGCTCTTAATGATGGGGTCGACTTCCGACAGCTCTTCCAAGGCGTGAAAGGAGTCTTTGATCCCCGTCCACTTTTCTATGGTGATGTCAAAGAGGTTTTCTCCCCTTTGATACCTCGATACGATCTCCTGAAAGGTCAACAGCCTATTTCTCATCGCTCCTCGCTTCAGGACAAAAAGATAGATCCCCTCCTTTTGTCGCCGATCAGCCTCCTGAGGGTTTCACCTCTATAATAATCAAAGGGATGGTTTTGTCAATCCTAGGCTTTTACCTGGATAATCCTGTTTGTTTCATCGACATAGACGAGCTTGGGTTGATGGAGGGGGTATTCATCCTCGTCAAAGAGGCCATAGCTGGCGATGATGATTACGTCGTCCTTACGTGCCTTGTGGGCTGCGGCGCCGTTGATGCAGATGACTCCGGAATCCCGCTGACCCTTTATGGCATAGGTCTCAAAACGGTTCCCGTTGGTCACATTGTAGATATGGACCTGTTCGAAGGGGATGATATTCGCGGCCTCCATAAGCGCTTCATCGATGGTGATACTCCCCTCATACTCAAGGTTGTCCTCAGTTACCCTCGCCCGATGGATTTTTGCCTTTAACATGATCCTCTGCACTGTTATTCCTCCTTAAGGATGATGTTGTCGATTAACCTCGTTTTACCTATAGTAACGGCCAAGGCGATAACCGCCTCTTTCTTGATTTCATCAATGTCCTCCAAGGTGTGGGCGTCGCAGACCTTGGCATAGTCGATTGTGGCCGAGTTCCCCTGCTCCCCGATGATTCTCCGTATTTCTTGAAGGATCGTCGAAGCGTTTCTTTCTCCCTGGCCAAAGATCTCCTCGGCTTTTAAGAGGGATCGGTATAGGCACAATGCCTCCTTCCTCTTTTTAGGGTTGAGGTAGGAATTGCGCGAACTCATAGCCAGGCCATCGTGTTCCCTGATGGTGGGCATCCCAATGACCTCGATATCCATATTGAGGTCCTTCACCATCCGCTTGATGGTGATCAACTGCTGGTAATCCTTTTGGCCGAAGAAGGCAAGATGGGGCTTCACGATGTTGAACAGCTTGGTCACCACCGTGGTCACCCCTTGAAAGTGGTGGGGGCGAGAGGCGCCGCAGAGGTTATGGGTGACGCGCTCCACCTCCACAGAGG
>CAYHAB010000058.1:0-6105 GCA_964354505.1 uncultured Thermodesulfobacteriota bacterium | reverse complement strand
CACATGTACGCCAACTACATCGAGGGCATCTACCACATGAATCAGCAGGATGAGATCTGGTATCGCATCAGCAAGGACGCATTCAAGAAGGGGTTTAACTCCTTGAAAGAATTCGGCGAGATCCTCATCTTCGAGTATACTTCGGGCATTGATATCATCGAGCGGATGCAGGTCACCTTTTTTACTGATCCGGCGAAGATCAAGGAGAAGGTGGAGATGGCCCGTCAGATCTATGAAGAGCGGCGGGCCCGGGCCAGGGGGCTAAAGGAAGAAGACGTGGATGAATTTTATGGCTGCGTCCTCTGCCAGAGCTTTGCGCCGACGCATTGCTGCCTTATAACCCCTGAGCGGATTGCCAACTGCGGGGCCATCAACTGGTTCGATGGACGAGCGGCCTCCAAGATGGACGCCGAAGGTCCCATCTTCCAGGTGCCCAAGGGCGAGACCATCAGCGGCTTCAGAGGGGAGTACAGCGGCACCAACGAGGCAATTCAGGAGCGGTCCCTCGGTTCAGTACAGCAGGTATGGATCCATAGCGCCATCGAGTACCCCCACACATCGTGCGGCTGCTTCCAGGCCCTTTACTTTTACATCCCTGAGGTGGACGCCTTTGGCGTCGTGCACCGCGACTATAAGGGTTTTACCCCCCTCGGGATGCCCTTCTCGGCCATGGCCGGGGAGGCGAGCGGGGGGAGGCAGGTAGAGGGGATGTGCGGTATGGCCCTGGAATACATGCACTCGCCCAAGTTCTTCCAGTATACGGGGGGGATGAAGCGGGTAGTCTGGATGCCCAGGGAGGTCAAGGAGCACTTCCGGGATGCCATCCCCGCGGACCTCTATGATAAGATCGCTACAGAAGAGGACACCACCGACCCCAGCGCACTGACAGCGTGGCTGAACCAGAAGGGGCATCCGTGGGTCACCGGCGAGGCCCAACAGAATCTGGAAGAACGCCGAGCGAAGGAAGAGGGTCAATAGCAGGCACAAGAGAGAATTACCATGGCCGTTAAGGGAACAGATCTAGTAAAACTTATGCCGAAGAGGACAGGGTGTAAGCAATGTGGGTTTCCCACGTGCTTCGCCTTTGCCATGAAACTGGCTACCGGCGGGGCAGAAGCCAGTGTCTGTCCATACCTCTCCGACGCCGTGCGGGAACAGATTACAGACCTTCTCGCGCCCCCCATCCGGCCGGTTACCATCGGCAAGGGGGAGAAGGCCCTGGTGATTGGCGATGAAGAGGTGATGTATCGTCATGAGAAGACCTTCTTCCATCCGCCGGGGATCGGCGTCCTCGTCTCCGATACCGACGATGCGAAGGAGATAGAGCGGAAGATTAAGGCAATCGAAGAGATGCAGTTTCTCTGGATCGGCCGCACCTTAAAGGCCGACCTGGCAGTGCTCACGTGCGCCTCCGGAGATAAGGTGAAGTTCGTTGCCCTGGTGCGGAAGGCTGCCGCGATGAGCAGTGGGGTCCCCGTGGTCCTGATGGCCGACGCGATTGATACCCTGCTGGCCGGCCTGGAGGCGCACGGCAACGAGAGCAGGCCTCTCCTCTACGCCGTCACCGAGGACAATATCGACGAGGCCATCGGCAAACTGGTTGGGATTGGGGTCCCCGTGGCAGTCAAGGCCGACGGCCTGGAGAAGGTCGCCGTCCTGACCGAGCGGTTGAAAGAGGCGGGCCTGCAAGACCTTGTTGTGGATCCTGGTTCACGCACGCCGTGGGAAGCGGTGAGGGATCAGATTCTAATCCGCAGGGCCGCCCTCAAACAGGGCATTAAGCCGTTGGGTTATCCAACGATCACCTTCCCCTGTCACATGGCGAATGACCCGAGAAAGGAGCTGGCTGCCGCATCTGCCCTGCTGACCAGGTATGCGGGGATCATCTGCCTGTCCGATCTGAGAGAAGACACCCTCTTTCCGCTCGTGGTGCTCAGGTTGAATATCTACACCGATCCCCGGGTGCCCATGGCGGTGGAATCCAAGATCTACGAGATCAACGAGCCGGCCGATGAGTCTCCCGTGCTTATTACCACGAATTTTGCCCTGACCTATTTCTCGGTGGCCAATGAGATAGAGGCGACCAAGGTGCCTGCCTACCTCGCCATTCTGGACACGGAGGGGTTAAGCGTCCTTACCTCGTGGTCGACGGGAAAGTTTAATGGGGAGACGGCGGGGCTCTTCATAAAGAAAAGCGGAATCGAGGAGAAGACCAAGAACAGAAAGATCGTTATCCCTGGGTTGCTTGCCCGGATCAAGGGTGAGCTAGAGGACGAGCTGAAAGGATGGGAGGTTATCGTGGGTCCTCGAGAGGCGGCTGGAATCTCCTCCTTTCTGCCGGAGTTGGTGGGAAGGTCATAGTCTCGTGGGCCTGACGGTGGAACTGCAGGAGGTGCTCAATGCCTATCCGGCGGAGAGACGCTTTCTCGTGCGCATCCTGCAAGCGGTTCAGCGAAAAATTGGGCATATCCCCGACGAAGCCATGGCGGAGGTGGCCCGCCATCTCAAGATATCGGCTGCAGAGGTCTATGGAGTGGCCACGTTCTACAACCAGTTTCGCTTCATCCCCTATGGCAAACACCATGTCGTGGCTTGTTTGGGGACTGCATGTCATGCCATGAGAGGACAGCTTATCCTGGATGCCTTTGAGCGGGAACTGGATGTCACGGCAGGAGGGATAACCCCAGATCATGCCTGGTCTCTGGATCGTGTGGGGTGTATCGGGTGCTGCGCCAAGGCACCGGTGGTGGTGATCGACAACGGCATCCATGCACGGATGACCCCCTTCAAGGTGGAGGAGGTGCTGGCAGGGTTGGGGCTGGAGAGGGGCAGGGGCTCAGAGAGGGCAGAAAAAGGTGAAGGTGAATCTCAATGATCGCCGACAAGGGGCACAGAGAACGTGGGAGGATTGGGAGAGGCATGCGGTCACGGTGCGCATCGGGACCCCCACCTGCGGCCGGGCAGCAGGGTCTCTGGATACCCTCCATACTTTTCAAGAGCGGCTAGAGAAGGAAGGCGTTGAGGCCCGTATCATCGAAGTAGGGTGTATGGGCCTCTGTTTTGCCGAGCCCCTCGTCATCATTCACAACCCTCAAACCGATCTGCCCCCGATTGTATACGGCTCCATTACCCACGCCGAGGTAAAGCGGCTGGTGGAGGGTTTTATCCTGGGCGAAGACCCCTGTCTGGAGCTGGCGCTGGGAACCATGGAGTTTACGGGGCATGGGGCCCCCTCCATCCCCGAGATGCCGCGTTTCGAGATCGAAGAACGATTGGTTCTTAGGAATTGCGGCTACATTGATCCCTTAAATATCGACCACTACCTGGCACGGGGAGGGTATCTCACCCTGCACAAGGCCCTGGAGATGGAACCGCAGGCGATCATCAGGGAGATAGATGAAGGGCGCCTGCGCGGCCGGGGAGGAGCCGGATTTAACACCGCTCGGAAGTGGCGGGCGTGCCGCGAGCGGGAAGCAGGGCCAAAGTACCTCATCTGCAACGCCGATGAAGGCGATCCGGGGGCATTTATGGACCGCGTCGTCTTGGAGAGCGACCCCCATTCCGTCATCGAAGGGATGGTTATTGCTGCCCGTGCCATCGGCGCTTCCCAGGGTTTTATCTATTCGCGCGCGGAATATCCTTTGGTGATCGAAATATTGAAGGTAGCCCTGTCCCAGGCCCGGGAGATCGGGGCGCTGGGGGATGCAATCCTCGGCATGGACTTCAAATTCGACATCGAATTGGTTGAGGGGGCCGGGGCCTTTGTCTGCGGGGAGTCCTCCGCCATGATCTACTCCATCGAGGGGAAGAGGCCGATGCCGAGGGTACGCCCCCCGCGTTCGGTTGAAAGGGGATTGTGGCAAAGGCCCACCGTGGTCAATAATGTCAAGACCCTTGCATTGGTGACGCGCATTATAGAGATGGGGGGAGATGGGTTCGGCAAGATAGGTACCCCCACCAACACCGGGACTGCGGTCTTTGCCCTGGCCGGGCGCGTGGAACAGATCGGGCTCGTGGAGGTCCCCCTGGGGACGACCCTCAGGGAGGTCATCTTCGACGTCGGGGGCGGGGTTCCCGAGGGAAGAAACTTCAAGGCCGTCCAGATCGGCGGCCCTGCCGGGGGGTGTCTCCCTGAACAGTCCCTTGACCTGCCCGTTGACTACGATTCCCTCCAGGAGGCAGGGGCAAGCATGGGATCAGGCGGCATGATCGTTCTCGATGAGAACAATTGCATGGTGGAGACCGCCCGCTTTTTCCTGGATTTTCTCTGCCGAGAGGGCTGCGGCAAATGCAGCATGGGGAGGTTGGGGGTCAAACAGATGCTTCTTATTTTGGAAGATATTGTAAAGGGAAAAGGGGCTGCGGGGGATCTCGACCTGCTCGCGGCACTTGCCCGCGATGTGGCCGAGGGGACTATTTGTAACCTCTGTAGCAGCGCCGCCAACCCGGTGCTGACTACCCTGCGCTACTTCCCCGATGAGTACGATGCCCATGTCAAGGAAGGGCGCTGCCCGGCCTTGGTCTGCAGGGATCTTATCACCTATTATATACTCCCCGGGAGGTGCGAGCGAGCGTGCGATCATTGTATCCTCACCTGCCCCACGGAGGCGATCGTCACCGATGAGCGGACGAGGCGGAAAAAGATCCTGCAGGACAAATGCATTAAGTGCGGCACGTGCCTTGATGTCTGCCCCCCTGAATATATGGCGGTGATCAAGGTTTCACCCCCCGAAAAGGCAAAGGAGCTGGAGGAGGCAGGTGGCTGAGAGGGGGTCTGTGGAGATCACCATCGACGGGCAGAAGGTGCGGGCCGAGCAGGGGGAGAAGATCCTCTGGGCGGCCCTTGCGGCGGGGATAGAGATACCTCACCTGTGCGCCATCAAGGAGGCAGAACCGCCCCTCGGGGCATGCAGGCTCTGCCTGGTAGAGATCGAGGGGCGAGGGGTAGTCGCCTCGTGTGTCGAGCCCGTCAGCGAAGGGATGGTGGTGCATACGCACGGGGGGCGGGCCCAGGCCCTGCGCATGAGGGCCATGGAGCTTTTGCTTGCCGACCACCACCTAACGTGCAAGGAGTGCCGCAAGAGGGGGGAGTGCGCATTCCTCCGGTTATCCATCTCTATGAAGGTCAAGCGGCCAAGGCATCTTCGCCCCTTCCCCCGTGAGGCGCTGCCCGTGGATACAAGCCACCCCCGGATCATCTTTGATCCCAACAAGTGCATTCGGTGCGGGAGGTGCGTGTGGATATGTAAAGAAACGGGAGGGGAGGTCCCCTTCGACTTTATCCACAAGGGGTATGAGATGCGCCTTGCCACCTTCTTAGACCGCCCCCTGGGCGAGACCAATTGTACAGGGTGCGGCGAGTGTGTCGGGGTATGCCCGGTGGCGGCCATCTGTCTCAGGGGCGAGGGATGAAGGAGCAATCGACGTGGCACGAGGCCGTGGAGCTGGCATACTCCTTGGCCCAGCGCACGTTGAGGGAGTTGGATCCGGCAGAAGTAGCCAAACGGAGCGCCTCAAAGTGGCGGCGGAGTGAAGAAGGGGGGCACCTCACGCTCTCCTTCTTGAACCGATGGTACCAGGTCGTCCTCCCCCAGGCGGAGGTCAGGACAGAGGGGGGAGAGGAGCCCTCGCCGGCGAGGAGGGTGCTCATCCTCCACTATCTGATTAAGGCCCAGGGCACAGGGCTTGCCGGCCGATGGGTGGACTTCCGCAGCCTACCCGGAGGTGTGGTATACTATCCTGTCTTTCGCAGGAGGGTGATTTCGCGCCTGGTCAGGATGTTCGGACAGAGGCCCCAGGACCTCTTCCGGGCAGCAACTCCCCTGGGGGGCAGAGGGATCGCCATGGCTGATGTGGCCGTCGAGATCCCTGCCTTTTCGCGGGTGCCGGTGGTCTTCGCCCTGTGGGAGGCCTCTGACGAATTTGGGGCAGAGGGGACGGTACTGTATGATGACGCACTCCCCGCCTACCTGGAGGCAGAGGATGCCGTCATCGTGTGTGAAGAAATATTGGGAGCGTTAAATGAATATGTCCAGAAGGTTTAATTTCTTGGCCACAGCTGTCGGCAGTCTGCCTTTCACGGACTTAGAGGAGGCCTGCAGGCTC
>CAYHAB010000057.1:0-4699 GCA_964354505.1 uncultured Thermodesulfobacteriota bacterium | reverse complement strand
GCCTCTGTATGGGGATCGATGAGAGAATACTTGGATTAGAGATGAACCGGATCCCTCTCGATAGCATAAAGGATTTCTTATCTGATAAAAGGGAGGAACCTACTACTGAGGTGATTTATGAGAAGGGGGTTCATCGGAACGTTGCTTGATAGTAAATGAAACGGGATGACGAAAGGGCCGTCTACGGTATCCGATATGTTACAAGAGACAGTGTACCGGCTGTTGAGTCTTCTAGGTAACTTTTCACTCGTTGAGAAGGACGTACGTGGCAAACGGGAAGGTAGGTGCAGTACTGGTTGTCGGAGGTGGCATTGGTGGGATGCAGGCCTCCCTCGATCTGGCCAACGCCGGATATAAGGTCTATCTGATCGAGAGTACGACAGCCATTGGCGGGAGGATGGCGCAACTCGACAAGACATTTCCTACAAACGATTGTTCCTTGTGCACCATCTCTCCCAAACTTATCGAGGCAGACAAGCACCTCAACATCGACATCATCACCAATGCCGAGGTTGAGTCCCTCGCAGGGGAGCCGGGCAATTTTCGGGTTCGGGTCCGCAAACAACCCCGGTTTATAGATCTGGAGAAATGTAACGCATGCGGTGACTGTATGGAGGTATGTCCGGTCGCCGTGCCGAGTGAGTTTGAGCAAGGCCTCATAGACCGCAAGGCGGTCTTTATGGCATAGCCGCAGGCCATCCCCAACGCTGCGGCTATCTCGAAGCTGAACAGGTCTCCCTGCATGCTAGCCTGTCCCGCACACGTAAACTGCCAGGGGTATGTGGCCCTTGTTGCGGCGGGTAAATTCAGGGAAGCCCTGCAGACGATCAAGGAGAAAAATCCGCTACCCTCGGTCTGTGGCAGGATTTGTCACCACCCGTGTGAGGCGGCATGTTACCGTGGTGATATCGATGAGCCTGTAGCGATCAATCCGCTTAAGAGGTTCGTGGCCGACTATGTCAGGATGCATCCGGCGGAAGGAGAGGAAGGGGGTGCAGGCGCCTCCCCCCTTATCGATCCGAACAAGCCGCGAATCGCTATCGTAGGATCCGGGCCTGCAGGGTTGACAGCTGCACGTGATCTGGCGCTGTTGGGGTATCCCGTAACGATTTTTGAGGCGCGCTCCATGGCCGGGGGTATGCTCCTTGCCGGGATACCGCGGTACCGGCTCCCCAAAGATATCCTCCAGCACGACATAGATGAGATCTTGAAGTTGGGGATAGAGTTGAAGGCCAACGTCCGTATCGGGAAAGCCCTGGGCCTCGACGATCTGCGTCGCGATGGTTATAAGGCGATCTTTCTGGCCATCGGGTTATGGAAAGGCTGCGACCTCTCCATCGAAGGCATTGACCTTGAAGGCGTGCTCCAGGGTATCGATTTCCTTAAACAGGTAAACTTGGGGGCGGAGGTCCGGGTTCCCCCGAGGGTATTGGTGATCGGCGGGGGGAACGTGGCCATTGACGTGGCGTTGACCGCCCTGCGGGTTGGGGCGCGCGAGGTACAACTTGCCTGTCTCGAGACAAGGGAAGAGATGCCGGCGCACGGATGGGAGATAGCGGATGCCCTGGAAGAGGGGGTTATCCTGAACACCTCCTGGGGTCCCAGGCGAATCCTGGGGGAGGGCGGAAGGGTGCGGGGCATTGAGCTGGTGCGCTGCACGTCGGTGTTTGACGAGGAGGAGAGGTTCAATCCCAGCTTTGATGAAACAGTAACGACCCAGATAGAGACCGATATGGTTATGGTGGCCATCGGACAGACTGCCGACCTCACGGGGCTTGAGGGTGCGGCGGGGATGGTAACCACCCCCGCCGGCACCATGCAGGCTGACCCACTCACTTTGGAGACGGGCAGCGAGGGGGTCTTCGCCGGAGGGGATGCGGTCTTAGGTCCCACGTCCGCCATCGAAGCCATAGCCCAGGGTCATGAGGCAGCTATCTCCATCAATCGGTACCTGCTGGGTGAAGACGTGCGCGCCGGTCGTGAAAAAAAGGAGATGGAACCCGCCCCGGTGCCGGAGCACCCCGCTGAAGAGAGGCCGCGGGCGAAAGCGCCCACACTGCCGGTATCAGAGCGGCGCGGCACCTTCAAGGAGATAGAATTGACCCTTTCCGAAGAGGAGGCGGTGGCCGAGGCCACGCGGTGCCTCAATTGCGGTCTCTGTTCCGAATGCTTGCAGTGTGTGGCTGCCTGTGGGGCGCAGGCCATCGATCACTGGATGGCAGAAGAGGAATTGGAGATCGAGGTGGGGGCCGTCATCCTCACCCCCGGATACGAACCTTTTGATGCTCGGCTGAAGGGGGAATACGGTTACGGGCGCCTTGCTAATGTCATTACAGGAATGGAGTTTGAACGAATCCTTTCGGCATCGGGTCCGTATCAGGGGCATGTGCGCCGTCCATCGGATGGGCAGGAACCTCGGAAGGTAGCCTGGATCCAGTGTGTGGGCTCCAGAGATGCCACCGTGGGGAGGGATTATTGCTCCTCAGTCTGTTGTATGTACGCCACGAAAGAGGCCATCATGGCGATAGACCATGTGCCCGGCTTAGAAGCCACCATATTCTACAACGACATCCGGGCCCATGGAAAGGGGTTTGAGTATTACTATGAATCGGCAAAAAATAATTATGGGGTGAGATACATCCGGGGGATTATTTCCACGGTTAAAGAAGACCCCATGACCGGGAATCTAAGGCTTCGTTACCTTGCAGATAACGGACGGATTACGGAGGGGGAGTTCGACCTGGTGGTTCTCTCCACCGGGCTCGTTCCCTCACCGGGCACCAAAGAGCTGGCCGAGCGCTTAGGGATAGTGCTTGACCGGTTCGGATTTGCCTCGACGGATAGCTTCTCCTCCAACCGGACCAGTTGCGCGGGAATCTACGCGGCCGGGGTCTTTGAAACCCCCATGGATATCCCCGAGACGGTGATGGGCGCGAGCAGCGCCGCCGCCCTCGCCATGGAGGATCTTGCCGATGTCAGGGGGACAAGGGTCGTCGAGAAGGAGTATCCGCCGGAAAGGGATGTCCGAGGCGAGAAGCCCCGCATCGGTGTCTTTGTGTGCCGTTGCGGTACCAACATTGCGCGTGTGGTTGACGTGCCTTCCGTGGCAGAATACAGCAAAACACTCCCGAACGTCGTCTATGCCGAGGAAAATATCTATACGTGTTCAACAGATACCCAGTCCAGGATTATTAATGCCATCAAGGAGCACGGTGTCAATCGTGTTGTCGTTGCCTCCTGCACCCCCCGCACGCACGAGCCCCTGTTTCAGGATACCCTGCGTGAGGCCGGATTGAATAAGTATCTCTTCGAGATGGCCAACATCCGCGATCAATGCTCCTGGGTGCACGCCGCCCATCCCCAGGAGGCCACTGAAAAGGCCAAGGATCTCGCGCGGATGGCGGTGGCGAGGGCCGCGGTCCTGGCGCCTCTCAGAGAAATGTCGGTGGCAGTGATTCAGAGGGGACTGATCGTTGGCGGTGGATTGGCGGGGATCACCGCGGCCCTCTCCTTGGCCTCCCAGGGATTCGAGTGTTATCTCGTGGAGAAGGAGGCGGAGTTGGGAGGCCATCTCCGTCACCTTCATACCACCATTGACGGCCTTGACGTTCAGGACTATCTGAACACTGTGCTCAATCGTGTAGGAGAAGAGCCGCGAATTACAATTTACACCGGTGCTCAGATTACCGATTTTTCAGGGCATGTCGGCAAGTTCATAACAAACATATCGCAGCATGGGCATGAGATCCCGCTCGAACACGGCGTGCTCATCATGGCCACCGGTGCGGCCGAGTACAAGCCCCAGGAGTATTGTTACGGAGAGAGCGAGCGGATTGTGACCCAACTGGAACTGGAAGAAAGGATCGCATCGGACAAAGATGCCTTTCAACGGGCCAAGGAAGTGGTCATGATCCAGTGCGTCGGCTCCCGAGAGGAGGGGCACATGTACTGCAGCCGCGTCTGCTGCGCAGAGGCGGTAAAGAACGCCCTCATGCTCAAAGCGATCAATCCCGATATTAACGTAACGATCCTGGTTAGGGATATGCGCACCTATGGCCACTATGAGCTCCATTACAAAGTGGCGCGGGAGCACGGGGTGCGATTTATTCGCTGGATTCCCGAACGCCGCCCCCAGGTCTCCATGGAGGGAGAGGGTGTGGAGGTCATGGTATACGATGAGTCCCTGAAACGAGAGGTGCTTTTGAGGCCGGATTACCTTGTGTTAAGCGCCGGGATCAGGCCGCGGGAGGATATGGAGGAGTTGGCATCCCGCATAAAGCTTCCCCTGACAGCAGACGGGTTTTTCCTGGAGGCCCATATGAAGCTGCGCCCCCTCGACTTTTCCACTGCAGGGCTTTTTCTGTGCGGCTTGGCCCACGCCCCAAAGCTGATCCCCGAGACTATTGCCCAGGCGCAGGGGGCAGCTGCGCGGGCCTGCACCATCCTTGCCAAGGACGAACTGGAGGTCGGCGGGGTTGTAGGCCAGGTCGATGAGGACGAGTGCGCCGCCTGTCTGATCTGCGTGCGTGCCTGCCCCTACGAGGTTCCCATAATCCACGAGGACGGGTATGCATACATTGACCCGGCGAGGTGTCACGGGTGCGGGATTTGTGCGGCCGAGTGCCCGCAGAAGGCGATCGATCTGCAGCACTATCGGGATGAGCAGGTCATCGCCAAGATCGCCGCCCTGGCACAAGGG
>CAYHAB010000056.1:0-3945 GCA_964354505.1 uncultured Thermodesulfobacteriota bacterium | reverse complement strand
CATCAGAAAGGGCCTGACGGATATTCCTCATCAGAGAGTGATAATAGAAGAGGTTATGAACGGCATTGAGCCTGTACGCCAACAATTCCCGGGACAAAAAGAGATGCCTGAGGTAGGCCCGGGAAAAATTACGGCAGGTATAACAGCTACAGGCAGGATCCGGTGGGGATGTGTCCCTGCTATAGCGTGCATGCTTGATGTTGAGCTGTCCGAAACTGGTAAAAAGCACCCCTGTCCGAGCACTCCTCGTAGGCAGGACACAGTCGAACATATCCACCCCTATCCTCACCCCCGTCAGGATATCCTCCGCGGTCCCCATTCCCATGAGATAACGTGGAAAATCCGTAGGGAGCAGTGCGGTAACTTCCTCTGCTATCTCAAAAGTAACCCCTTTCTCCTCGCCGAGGCTCAGACCACCGATGGCATACCCGTCAAATCCTATTTCCATAAGCGAATGGGCGCTTTGCCGGCGTAGCTCTGAATAGCGCCCCCCTTGGACGATACCGAAGAGGGCCTGTCTGTCCACGCTCTTTGCCTCCTTTGACCGTTTTGCCCACTGGGCGGTCAATTCCACCGCAGCCTTGGCCTCATCAGTGGATGCGGGATAGGGCGGACAATCATCCAAGACCATCATAATATCGGACCCCAGTCCCTCTTGGATCTGCACGACCTTTTCCGGGGTAAGGAAGTGGAGCGACCCATCGATATGGGAACGAAACCGCACCCCTTCAGATTCTATCTCACGCAAGGCGCTCATACTCACAAGCTGAAACCCTCCACTATCCGTTAATATGGGGCCCTCCCATCCCATAAACCGATGGAGCCCTCCTACCTCCCTTATCAACTCTATCCCAGGCCTCAGGTAGAGGTGGTAGGCATTACACAGGAGGATCTCTGTCCCCACCTCCTTAAGGTCTGCCGGGGCCAGGGCCTTCACCGTCCCTTGGCTCCCCACCGGCATAAAGGTCGGCGTAGAAAATGTTCCATGGGGGGTGGTTATCTTGCCCAGTCTCCCCTGTCCCCCCCCCTCATTCAGGAGTTGGAAAGAGAACTTTCCGACCTTCACATGATCAACATCCCATCCCCGTAGCTATAGAATCCGTACCCCTCCCCTATGGCATCCTGATATGCCCTCATGGTAAGATCCCTCCCCGCGAAGGCAAACACCAGCAGCAGCAAGGGGGAGCGCGGGAGGTGAAAATTGGTGATCAAGGCATCGATCGCCTTGAACCGATATCCGGGGTAAATATAGAGGTCGGTCATGCCCTGGTGGGGATGGATCGTACCTCCCTCATCGGCAGCGGACTCCAAGGCCCTCACTACCGTAGTTCCCACCGCACACACCCTCTCACCGCGTTCTCGGGCGGCATTAATGGCCTCGGCCGAGGACGGAGGTATGTGGTAAAACTCCGGCTCCAAACTGTGATCCTCCACCTCCTCTGGCCGGATAGGCTGAAAGGAACCCGGGCCGACGTGGAGGGTAACGGAAACAACCGACACCCCTTTCTCCTCTATATCCTTCACCAACTCAGGGGTGAAGTGCAGGCCGGCTGTCGGGGCGGCTACCGCCCCTTCATGACGAGCGAAGATGGTTTGGTAACCCTCCTTGTCGATCTCCGTATCTTCCCCCTGCCTGATATAGTGGGGCAGGGGTATATGCCCAATCCGGTGGATTATCTCCCAAAATGCACCGTGGGCCTCAAAAGAGATCCGTTTCTTGCCCGCCGTGCCGTTGCCTATCACCTCGCCCTCGAGGTCAGGAGCGAATTGTATCCTTGTCCCCACTTTTAACCTCTTGCCCCTTTTGACCAGACATTCCCAGATTTCTTCAACGTCAGACAACTTCCTCAGCAGCAGAATCTCCACCTTCCCCTCGGTCTCCTTCTGCCCGAACAAGCGGGCAGGCATCACCCTTGTATCGTTTGCCACCAGGACGTCGCCCTTCCGCAAAAAATCACCCAATTGGGAGAAGGTGGTATGATACCTCTCCCCTCCCCTCCTCTTCAAAACAAGCAAACGGGCCTTATCCCTTGGCTCGATAGGATATTGGGCAATGAGCCCTTCGGGAAGGTGGTAATCAAGATCATCGATCCGCATTATTTCAGGTAGCTAACTAAATCACAAAATCCCCCCTCTGTCAATCCCTGGGGTGGTCTGCCTTTGCCGCCGCAAAAGATCGTGAAGGGTCAAAAAATATCACCCCTCACCCGGAACTACTCCTTTTCTCGCCAACCGCTGATAGCGCCTCAAGACAGCGACACACCTCTCATCCTCGCAGAGGCGTCTGGCCTCCATCTCTACCTCATCATCGTGTCTGATGAGCCCTTCGAGCCAGTAGTAATAGACGCTCAAGCCCTCATGGGCCCACGTCCTATCCTCCTCCTCAGGAGGGAGGTGAAGGTCAAAGAAGATATTCCCCTCATCAAACCGGACAAACCCTCCAATCCCCCTCTCTCGATACGGCCGATACTCCTCACCGTTGAAATCGGCGTAGACGATGGCAAAGGCGTCGAGGATCTTTCTCAAGACATCATCAAGAAAAAGGGCATCCATCTTGGATCTCTCACGCGTGGCATGCGTCATGAAGGCCCTTTTTATCACAGTTACCCCCGTGGGTCTATATTGATTATTCCTCATAGTGGGGCCACGTCTCACGGACGCTCAGCGTCGATCAAAATGCCCCCTGCATGTTTCCTTATAACTCAAGCGTTAGATGCGATACTGCATATACCTTATTCTTTCCATTCCCCACCACAAGCTCGAATTGTTCAGGATTCGTTCCAAGTCCTTCTTCTCAAAACATTACGAGCATAATAATCATTGACAAGTTTCGACATAGTAAGAGAACATAGTGCCATGAAGAGACGGTGCGTGATTGCATCCTTTGTTGCAGCCTTACTCATCCTCAGGATGGTTTTAATACTATCCTTTTATACCTATCAAAAATTCGAATCAAGCATTGAAGGGCCTGCCTCTGGTTTTGAGCGGTACGTACAATCTCTCTATGAAAGTATCGAGCTTAAAAAAGCAGGGTTGGATTTCGATTGCTTCCGCTATGCCATCGTTGGATATCTCAATTTAAAAAGGCAAGGTGCCATCGTAAAAGAAGGGATTATCTCTATCATTGACTACCGCAAGTCATGCAATGATAAGCGGTTCTATGTCATCAATCTCAAAGAGCAGACATTACTCTATCATGCCTTGGTCGCCCACGGAAGGCATTCAGGAGACATCTATGCCAGACATTTCTCAAACACGCCTCGCAGCCTGCAAAGCAGCCTTGGCTTTTTTGTGACCGGTAATACCTATGACGGAGAGTATGGATACTCATTATATCTCTACGGTATGGATGAGGGATTTAATGATAATGCACGATCACGGGGTATTGTCGTTCATGGCGCCTATTATGTTAGGGATTCCTTCCTCGCACAATACGGCAAGATAGGTAAAAGCCAAGGGTGCCCTGCCCTGCCGGCTGGCCTGCATATCGATATCATCGATACCATCATGGGAGGCACCTGTCTCTTCCAGTTTTACAACGATAGTAATTATTTAAAGGGTTCCTCCCTCCTCGACGTTGGGAATGCAGCATCTCAACTTAAAAAAGAATATTCTCTTTAAACAATTCCGATCAAGGCACCTGGCGCCGAAACCCCTCAAAGCCCCATTGTCCCCAGAGCTATCCGGACAAAAAAGGCCCCTCTTTAAGAGGGGCCTTGTATATCCGCATTATTTGTTATTCGGATGTTCGTACAGAGTTTACATGCGGGGTGTTACCTTTTCCTCCTCGTTTTTCTCTGTGCCCTCCTCGGTGCCTTCCTCTGCACCTTCCTCGTTACCTTTCTCTGCATCTTTCTCGGTGCAAGAGCTGGGAAGGCCTTCCACATAACCGCCCACAGAGCCCCCAAACTGAGCAGGAGGACGAAGAGGCTAAAGAGCCAGCCA
>CAYHAB010000055.1:0-5865 GCA_964354505.1 uncultured Thermodesulfobacteriota bacterium | reverse complement strand
TAGCCAATGGCCCTGTTTTCAGGAAGCTTACCTTTTGCTGCGATCCAATTCTTTACTTCATCGAAACATTGATCAAGGCCGCAGCTCGCGATAAAGGCCTGCCCAGGGACTTCATAACCAGGGTAATGACCATTTTTCCTTCTCATCTCAATCGGGTCGAGACCGAGATCGGCGGCGATCCATTCAATCTGTTGCTCTGAACAGAACATGGCGTGGGGGGCACCGAAACCACGCATCGAAGTTGACGGAAGGGTATTTGTATAGACACGGTAGCCGTCATAGCGGTATGCTTTCCAAACGTAAGGAAAGGAGTGGAAGAAACCGGTGAGGTAAAGGGCCGTTGCACCCATACCGGTATACGCGCCGCCGTTGGTAAAAACCTTGGCTTCCCGCGCGCAGAAGGTCCCATCCTTTTTCACGCCGGTCCGTACGTAGTAGAACATGGGGGTCCGGCGCTTCGAAGCGATGAAATCCTCCTCCCTCGTGTACACAATCTTGACCGGTTTATGAAGCTTCTTGGAGAGCACCGCGCTGCAGAAGATTGCACCGTCGAGCTCGAACTTGCCGCCGAAACCGCCGCCGACATAGGTAGAGATGACACGAATATCTCCCTCTCTCATCCCGAGCACGCCGGCCATAAGCGCCTGCATATAATAGGGGGACTGGTTAGAATGGTAAATAGTGAGTTTTCCTTCAGGGGTATAGCTCGACACTGCCGCGCGGGTCTCCATACACATATGAGCCTGGCCACCGCACTTGAACCAGTCTTCCCGCACGTACTCTGCTTCCTCGAAGGCTTCTTCCACGTCGCCCCACTCAATATGCCGGGTAACGTTAATATTGCGCTCGAAGCCTTCATGGATCTCAGGAGCTTCCTTTTTGATCGCCTCCATCGGCTCGAATACTGCAGGCAGTACCTCATATTCCACCTCGATCAGGTCAAGCGCCTTTTCCGCAATTTCTTCCGTTATTGCCGCTACCGCTGCAACCGGTTCCCCGATGTAACGTACCTTATCGACAGGAAGTATCTGTTCATCGCAGAGATCTTGGTAGCGCCGCCAGATACCTTGCTTAACCCCAAGGGTATCCTTGCCTGTCACGACACCTATAACGCCGGGAAGCTCCATGGCCTTGCTGTAATCAATGTTCAAGATTTTCGCATGTGGGTGCGGACTTCTTAGGATCTTGCCGTAGAGCATGCCGGGGAGCTTCACGTCGAAGGTGTAGGTTGCCCGGCCGGTTACCTTTGCGATGCCGTCTATATTGTGAACATGGGTATTAATAACGGTAAATTTGCTTTTAGCCAAACTCGTGGTTGTCATTGTCACACCTCCCTGTATTTACCTTTTGCCGTCGCATCTATCGCCCTGACGATGCTGTTGTAACCGGTGCACCGGCAGATATTTCCTTCAATGCCTTCTTTTATCTCCCATTCGGTTGGATGAGGGTTTTCGTTGAGCAATGCCTGCGCTGAGATTATCATGCCAGGGGCGCAAAAACCACACTGGTAGGAACCGTGGTCAATGAATGCCTTCTGGATAGGCGCCAACTTCCCGTTATCTTCCAGTCCTTCAATGGTGGTTACCTCGGTACCTTCCGCCTGCATCGCGAGTACCGAGCATGACTTCACTGACATGCCGTTAATCATTACCGTGCATGCACCGCAGGATACGGTATCACAACCCCTCTTCGTACCGGTCAAACCTATATAGTCCCTTATTACTTCTACCAAAAGTGCTTTCGGGTTTATGTAAATCTCATACTCTTGCTTATTTACTGTAAGCCGCAGCATTTTTTTTTCCATAATAAAAACCCTTCCTTTCTCGGTTAACCTCTGGCTTGTTCCCAGGCTTGTTTCAGCATCCTCTTCGTCAGCACGCCCAGCAGATGCCTTCTATGTTCCTCAGACGCATGGATGTCTGCAACAGGCTCACAGTCTTCCGATGCTATCTTGCCTGCGTCGGCAAAAAGGCCTTCATCGTATGCCTTTCCAACCAAGAGTTCTTCAGCCCTTGTAACTCTTTTCGGCGTTGAACCGGCATTACCAAGAACAATCCTAGCGTCTTTACATTTACCGCCGCCGTTTAGTGTTACAGAGGCGGCTACTCCAATAACGCCCATATCGCTTTCGAGAAGATTGAATTTCTGATAGGCAGCGCCTGTTTTTGCTTCAGGGATGGGGATCTGGACTTCCAGTACGAGTTCACCTTCATCCAAAGCTGTTTCAAAATAATCCATAAAAAAATCTTCCAAGTGCATAGTTCTGTCGCCTTTCGCACTCCCTACCCTTATATCTGCTTTCAATGCAATCAAAACCGGTGCAGGGTCTCCCGCAGGATCAGCATGAGCAAGGTTGCCGCCGATAGTGCCCCAGTTTCTAACCTGGATGGATGCAAGTTTATTCTCCATGGCCACGAGCGCAGGATAATTCTGCTTGACCACATCGGACTTTTCAATGGAACGGTGGATGGTCGTGGCACCAATCTTTAATCCGTCTTTCTTGTCAAACTTGATATAATCAAGTTCCTTGACGTGCTTGATGTCGAGCAGGTATTCCGGAGCAATCATCCCCTGTCTCATCACAATCAGCAAAGACTGACCGCCACATATCACCTTGCAATCGTCGTGCTCCGCTAACATGACAAGCGCTTCCTTAAGCGTGCCAGGCTTTAGATAATTAAAATCGATTATCATAACCCTCTCCTTTCTAATAATTCTTCCACATTATGTATCCACTTTGAACTCTTTTGAATATCATCTGGCATCCCGAACTTATTGTCATGGCCATTATTGTCTTTCGAACTGTAGTGCGCCTTCAACTCATCAATCTGTTCTGCACCAAAGGATACCCCATGATATTCCTTGGAAAAACACATATAAAAATGCCTTCCCCGGTAAATGGGACATTCAGTGCACATGCCTTTCGTAATAGGACAAACCATTTTTATCTTAGTCATCGGATTTTCTCCTTGTATCTAAAAAGTGCAACCGCCAGCAAGGCTAGCTTTAAAGTAATGATATATACTTGCCCAAAAGTCAAGCCCTCTTGTCAAAAAACTTCCCTCATTTCTTTCAATCAACAAAAAGACCATTATAAACATAAAAAATTGACATTTAATTGTGTATACCAACCGGTAGGTATAGTTTCCATCTAATAAAATCACAGCACTTCGCATTTGTCAATAACTTTGTTTGAAGGGCTCAAAAGGAGGCGGACGTGCCTTAAGCTTTTCTGCGTAGTAGATACACCATGTAGGATATTCTGTCTAACCCTTATTTTTAAAGACACCGTCATTAAGGAATTGACCCCCTGCAGAAAACCATTTTCCTCCTCAGCCCCCCCGATTGCCGGGCCACCCTCACCCCCTTGGATTATCCAACCCGGCCATCCTAGTATAAAAGAGGCCCTGTTTGACGGCCAGAATTCCATCGATCCATCCGGGACCTACATTCAAACAAAAAGGGGTTGACAAATTCGATGGGGTGTGGTTTTCTTGCTTTATATTATACCAACCGGTAGGTATACATAGGGTTCCTGATACGGGCGTTCTCTACAAGTCGGCTATTGTAAGGTGACCAAGGAGGGAGGCAATGATATCGAGAGAAGATAAACAACCCCTGCCGAAAAAAGAAGAGATTTTACGCATTGCCATGGAGCTCTTTCTTGATCAGGGTTATAATGCCACATCCACGAATGCTATTTGTGCAGCTGCGGAAATCAATAAGCCAACCCTTTATTACTATTTCAAGAGTAAACGGCACCTTTTTTTTGAGGCACATATCAAACATATTCAAGAGGTCCTGAGACCCTACTTGGCCCGGGCTGAAGCGATAGAAGAGCCTTGGGAGCGATTAACCTTTATTATTCGGGAGTTCACCAAGATCATCTGCCACCACCCTGAGTTGAGAGTCCTCACCCATGAATCAATGAGCATTAAAGATCAGTATTTCGAAGAGATCCGGAAAGAATGGAAAAAACACTACCTGCTTCTGCACAATACCATCTCAGAACTCCAATCGAGTGGCACGCTAGCCGCTGATCTCAAGCCATCGTGGGTTGCCTTATTGCTGTTGGGGATGATTACATGGATTACCTATTGGTTCGACTACAGTCGAAAGGACCAAATCGACGACATCGCCGAAACAGCCTTGAGGGTTACCCTTTTCGGTCTTTTGCAGAGAGAGAACTCGTTTTCACCTAATAGAGAGGTATAACGATAACACAATGAGGTTATATCCTGCACAGTGAGTTTTTTTGACGTATGAAACGACGGGCTTTGATCAGATTATTGTAAGAAGAACGTAGGAGGATAAACTATGGGGGTAAAAGAAAAGTTAATAGAATTCGTAGGAGCCGAGAATTTCTCGGATGCCCCCCAGTTGCTCGGGGAGTACGCACAAGACTTCAGTCTCAGCCTTCCAGGGATGCCTAATTACGTTGTCAAACCAAAGGATGCCGAGGAGGTGCATGAAATTATCACCTTCGCCAACGAAAACAAGATACCGGTCGTTCCGACCAGCTCGAAGGTCCATTTCTACGGAGCTACCATCCCCAGGCAGGGCGGTATCGTGCTGGACCTGAGCAGTATGAATAAAATCCTGGCAATTGATGAGGACAACAGGAGTGTTCGGATAGAGGCTGGCGTTACGTGGAAACAACTCACCCGCGAACTGAAGAAGAAGGGTTTCAGAATGATTATGCCCCTCCTGCCTCCCGCCGAGCGGTCTGTAGTCACGGATTATCTCGAGCGGGAGGTGCCGACCAATACCGTCTACGATTACGGCGAACCCCTCCAGGCCATGGAAGTAGTGTGGCCTACAGGAGAGATCTTCCGCATGGGATCTGCCAGTGTCAATGGATTCCCTGATTCGATTTCGAAGGGTGCCAACCCTTCGGGACCGGGCCTTGATTTCTACCGGTTTTTCCAAGGTGCTCAAGGGACCATGGGGGTGGTGACCTGGGCACATCTGAAGATCGAGTCCATTCCCAAAATGGACAAGGTCTTTTTTGCCCCTGTCGATGACCTGGGATATGCTATTGAGTTCCTCTATAGAATTCTTCCCCGAAGAATCGGCCAGGAATGCCTCTTGCTGAATGAGGTTGATTTGACGGCTATTATTGCAGAGGACTGGCCGGCCGACTTCGAACGACTGCAGGCGGCCCTGCCGCCCTGGACCCTCATCGTGGTGATAAGCGGTTTGTTGCGACGGCCTGAAGAAAAGATAGCGTACGAAGAGAACTTTCTCAAGCAGGTCTTAAAGAATGAATTCCCTGCACTACATCTCGCTGAGAGCCTTCCCGGTTTTCCCGGTTTGCATAAGAAGCTGTTGCCCATGCTCCGCAATCCCTGGCCCGCAGACGTACCATATTGGAAAAACCGCTACACAGGGGCGTGTCAGAGTCTTTTCTTTATTACGCGGCCGGTCCTGGCGCCGCAGTTCATCTCCATGGTTGAGGAGATGGCTCCTCTGTACGGATACCCCGTAAGCGATATCGGTATCTATTTCCAGCCCATCGAGCATAACCGCGCCTGTCACCTCGAGTTTCATTTCTTCTACGATCCGGCAAATGATGCCGACAAGGAGCGGATCAGAGCTATGTACTATGACATTGCCCGGGCGTTGCTCACTGAGGGGGCTCTCTTTACCCGACCTTATGGTGATCTGGCACCGTTGGTCTTTGAGAAGGCTGCCGGCTACGCCATGACACTGAAGCGGGTAAAGAAGGTGTTTGATCCCAACAACATTATGCATCCCGGCACTCTGTGCTTCTAAGGAGGGTTATGAAATGGCTGAAAGGCAAACAAAGATAGACGTTAAAAAGTTGTTCAAGGAGAGCCCCAAGACTCCTGTAAAGCTGGACGT
>CAYHAB010000054.1:0-8303 GCA_964354505.1 uncultured Thermodesulfobacteriota bacterium | reverse complement strand
CCCCATGGGATGGGATGCCTTTGGGTTGCCGGCGGAAAACGCCGCCCTCGAGCGCAAGGTCCACCCCGCCCAATGGACCTATGACAACATCGCGCACATGCGGTCTCAGCTCAAACGGATGGGCTTCAGTTATGACTGGGATCGAGAACTGGCCACCTGTGATGTGGACTACTACAAATGGGAGCAGTTGATCTTCATCAAGATGTATGAGCGAGGATTAGTCTATCGGCAAAAGGCCCTCGTCAACTGGTGTCCGGAGTGCCAAACGGTCCTAGCCAACGAACAGGTGGAAGGTGGAGCCTGTTGGAGGTGTCACGGAGAGGTGGGCAAGAATGATCTCGAAGGATGGTTCTTTAAGATTACCGCCTATGCCGAAGAGTTGCTGGATTACTGCGATAAACTCCCCGGTTGGCCTGAACGGGTCATCACCATGCAGAAGAACTGGATCGGCAAGAGCATCGGGGCGGATGTGGACTTTCCCCTGGAGAACGGCAAGGGGGCCATTACCGTCTTCACCACCCGTCAGGACACCCTCTTTGGCGCCACCTTCATGGTCCTCGCGCCGGAACACCCCCTGGTCTTGGAGCTCTGTAAGGGAAATGATCAAGAGGCCGAGGTTCGGGCATTTGTGGAACGGGTGAAAAGGCAGGATGTGGTCGCCCGCACCACCGAGGATATGGAGAAGGAAGGGGTTTTCCTAGGGACCTATTGCATCAACCCCTTAACCGGTGCACGAATGCCCCTCTATACCGCCAACTTCATCCTCATGGAGTATGGCACCGGTGCCGTCATGTCAGTACCCACCCACGACCAGAGGGATTTTGAGTTCGCCAAAAAGTATGGAATCCCTCTGATTGTGGTAATCCAGCCGCCGGGCGAAGCCCTCGACCCAGCCGCCATGACGGAGGCCTATACGGAGGATGGGATCATGGTCAACTCCGGCCCCTTCGACGGCATGGAGAACCGTCAGGCCATGGAGGCCATCGCCAACTATCTGGAGGAAAAGGGAATAGGCAGGAGGGCCGTGAATTACCGTCTTCGTGACTGGGGGATTTCCCGCCAACGATATTGGGGTGCCCCTATCCCCATCATCTACTGTGATCGCTGTGGCATCCAGACCGTCCCGGAGGAGCACCTGCCGGTACTCCTCCCCCTGGATGTAAAACCGAAGGAGAACGGCGGGTCTCCGTTACCCGACCTGCCCTCGTTTGTCGAGACCACCTGCCCTGCCTGCGGAGGGGCGGCCAGGAGAGAGACCGATACGATGGATACCTTCGTAGAGTCCTCCTGGTATTTTGCCCGCTTCACCTGCCCGGATTACAACCAAGGACCTCTTGATAAGGAGCGGCTGAGATACTGGATGCCCGTCGATCAGTACATCGGGGGGGTAGAACACGCCATCCTTCACCTCCTCTACGCTCGATTCTTCAGCAAGGTATTGAGAGATTTAGGCATGGTCTCTTTTGATGAACCCTTCACCAATCTTCTCACGCAAGGGATGGTGATCAAGGATGGGGCCAAGATGTCCAAGTCAAAGGGGAACATCGTGGATCCCGAAGATATGATCAAACGATATGGGGCCGACACCACCCGCCTTTTCAGCCTCTTCGCAGCCCCCCCGGAAAAGGACCTGGAGTGGCAAGAAGGGGGGGTAGAGGGTGGTTATCGCTTCCTTCATCGGGTGTGGAGGCTGGTCTATGAGTTGAGAGACAGTATCTCAAAACAAGCCCCCCCTATGCACCAACAGGATCTCTTCCCTGAACTTGGTGAGATGCGCCAAAAAGTGCACAAGACCATCAAAAAGGTGACGGATGATATCGAGCGGTTTCATTTCAACACTGCCATCGCCGCAGTCATGGAACTAATAAACTACATCTACCAGACCAAGGACAGCATTGAGGATACCCCACAGGCCAGATTAGTCTGGCGGGAGGCCGTGGAGTCGCTCGTATTGCTCCTCTCCCCCTTCGTCCCCCACATCTCCGAGGAACTCTGGGAGGCCTTGGGACAAAAAGAAAGCGTCATCAATGCCCCCTGGCCTTATTACGACGTGGAGGCCATCGCTGAGGAAGAAGTCATTGTCGTCGTTCAGGTAAACGGCAAACTCAGGGACCGCCTTCGCATCCCCGTCTCAGCCGAAGAGGAGAAGGTTAAAACAATGGCCCTGACCAGCCCCAAGGTGAGACGATATATTGAAGGAAAGGAGGTAACAAAGACCATCTTCGTACCCAAGAAGTTGGTCAATATCGTATGCGCATGAAAAGTATAAACTTCTTGATTTCGATCATTATCCTCTTCTCCGCGACCCTAGGCTGTGGCTATCATATCATGGGCAAAGGGGGGGGATTTCCTGAAGGGATAACCTCCCTCGCCATCATGCCTTTGGAGAACAAAACCAAGGAACCCAATCTCAGCGCGATCTTCGTCTCGGCCCTTCGCCGTGAATTTATCTTCCGGCGTGAAGTGGAGATAGTGAGTGAAAAAAAGGCGCAGGCCTCTTTACAGGGGACCATTACCTCCATTAGCATTAATTCTACTGCCTATGACCATGAAGGGCGGGCTACAGAGTATCGGGTCACCATTACCCTAGATCTCCTCCTCGTCCGCAAGGAGAACAGCGCGATCCTCTGGCGAGGTGATGGAATTAAGGGTTCTTGGAATTATAAAACCCCCCCTACCACTCCCATTGACGTTATGGTTAATGAGGGGAACAAAAACAACGCCATTCGCAAGATCGGCGCTGATCTGGCCGAAAAGATCTATATCATGATCAAAGAGAGGTTTTAAGCCCTGCGGACGGATTTCGGGCGTTTAGAAGAGGAGTTGAATAAGGGGAAGGCCCGGCCTTTCTATCTCCTTCATGGGGATGAGGGTTATCTCATAGAAAAGGTTCGGGAGAAACTAGTAGGTGCCCTCCTCCCCCAATTCAGAGAACTCAATTTCGCCTCGTATGATGCGGATCAAGCTCCGCCATCGGAGGTGATCAATGCCTGCAACACCTTCCCCTGCATGGCCCAGCGCAGGATAGTTCTGGTCAAAGGCGCTCATCAATACAGCCAGAGCGATCTGAGGTCCTTTATCCCTTACCTGCAATCCCCCTCCCCCACTACCTCGTTGATTTTCATCGCGGAAGGGATGCCGGCGGAGTTCGTGAGGGAGGCAAAAGATGGTGCCTTCCATCTCAAACGGCCCCCGCAAAAGGAGATCATCCCTTGGGTCCGCACTATCGCCCAGGAACTAGGCAAGGAGATATCTTCTGAGGCAGCAGGGTACCTTCAAGAGGCCGTCGGTAGTGATCTGCAAGGACTTTACAATGAACTTTCAAAGGCCTGTCTCTATATCGGTGATAGGGGACGTATAGAACTGAAGGATGTGGAAAAGGTGGTGTCCGAAGTGCGGGTTACCACCATCTTCGAGCTCACCAAGGCCATAGGTGAAAGAGATCCCAAAAGTGCCTTTCGAGCCCTCGAGCGGATATGGGAAAGCGGGGAACCCCCCTTGAAGATCTTAGCGATGATCTCTCGGCAATTCCGTCACCTCCTGATGACGAAGGAGATCCTGGCGCAAGGTGGGGGAGCAGAGGAGGTAAAAAAGCAGCTCGGGGTTGCCAATCCCTACTACCTCAGAGAACTATCGTCCCAGGCAAAAGGGTTCTCGCAACCCTCGTTGCAAAGGGCGCTCGTAAACCTATGGGAAACGGATTTAAGACTCAAGCGGAGCTCACTGCCCCGACGGCTCCTCCTTGAGGGATTGATCATAAAACTATCTGAATCATCATGAAAACTTATATGGACTGACAGTATGATGCTGTAATGAACGATCCGGGAGTTAACTTTTCGAGCGCTGGGAACAAAGGACGTATGCAAACTGATGAGCGGCAGAAAAGAGCCAATATCCTTTTCGTACACACAAAACTTATCGTGTAACTTTCTTTTCCTCAGATTCGACTATCTTCCAGATTTGAAGAATAAGTTTTTGCACCTCGCTGTCATTATAGGTTCCAATGAGGGTACATTCAGAAAAATAATTTTTTCTCGCCGAGACAAACGTGGTAACGTCTACTTTCTGCCCGGCCTGCTCGATCGTCTTTCTCGTGAGCAGGGCCTTTTCCCCTTTTGCTATGCCTAGTTCTTCATACTTAACATTTTTTATATAACTCTGATATTTTTCATCTGTCAGGTGCCACAGCTCATCTCGCACCTTCATAAAGTTTTTGGCAGATTCATAGTCTCTCCACTGGGTCAGGATCAAAAATTGCGTGTTGTCCTTAAATGAGAATGCCACGGCCATGCCAAAATCCTTCATTACCTCATCTGCCTTCCCCTCAGAAAGAGAGTTCAAGGAATTTTTAAACTCCTCTTTGTTGACGGAAAAGGAATACCCCGGGCCAGCCCCTCCTTTTTCGGACTGAAATGGCTTAAGGACAGCAAGACGGTTTACAAGCTGATCCTTATCGAACGTGGTGATTGGAAATTGCGCGGCCTGCTCCCCCACCTGCCCATATGCCGCGGCACCGATAATAGTAAGTAGAACCAGCAGAACAAAAAATCTTCTCATATCGCATCTCCCTATATTATAGTCATAGCATACTATTGCGCAGCCTTGCGGATGGAATGGAAATCTTTTGCGCTTTTGTGCAATTTTTTAAACCCATAATTGTATGGTGGGGTTATTATAAGGCGTTTACAGAGAAGTTGTAAAGGCGTTTGATGATATCACTAAAGGACGCCCCCCTCGTGGTGTCACAAAGGTCAAGGCATTCGGTTCGTGAGAGAGGGCAGTCAGAGGAGAAATTGGGCTAGATTGTAGAGCGGCTTTCTATTCTTTCAACACGATGCTTAAGCTCGAGAAATTCCTTTTCTAGAGTCGTCAGGCGTTTATCTAATTCAGCATAAGAGAACTTTATGGCAGCTAAAATTTCTTGTCTTGTCTCTTGGATTTCTGATTTTAATTCTTGGTGAATTCTGCCAATCTTGCTGTCGAGGGCATCCACCTTCCCATCGAGAGCAGTCACCTTTCCATCGAGAGCAGTCGCCTTGTCTTCTAGGACAGTTACTTTCCCGCCGAGATCAACCACGGCCCGGGCAATTGGTTGAGTCTTGTTCTCTATCTCCTCTTTTAATTCTTGGCGGGTTCTTTCTATTTTTTCATTAACTGTGGCAACCCCTTCTGCAACAAGTTTCACCTCACCGATAACGCCTTCAGAGATAACATGAAATTGATGAACAATTTCTTCTTTGAAGCTTTTTAAATCCTCTTTTGTTACGTTGGTCTCCTGAGAAGGCATAGTAAATTCACCTCTTACGTTGTGCGTTAACAATGGCATAAGGTAGTTATACAGTCAAGTAGAATATGGGAGCGACTTGGGGGCATTGGTTATGTGGTAATGGCGTCAGACTTCGTAATTGCCATTCTATCTTTCGCCAGGACCTTTAACTTCCGATCTTGTGGCAACCGCTCCCACAACCGTCTGCGCTCCTGGCTCACGGACGTATACGCCTTTATTCTGTCTGCTTTTATTGGAAATATTAAACAAAAAAGAAATAGGAGGTGATATGGTCAAGTCAAATGTGCATAATAAGAAAAAAAATTATAAGCTGTGATAAAAAGGCCCCTCTGCTTTAATATTTTTTTACTCAGATGAACTTTTAGGGGAAAGTTGGCAAGAGGATTGTCAGGATAGTAGTTCTCGCTCACTTCTCAAGACTTTGCCCCCATTGCATTGACCAGTTTGGTCAGCCGGGAGATCTTGCGCGACCTGTTTCTCCAGTGGAGCACCCCTTTGTCCACCGCCTTGTCAATGAGGGGTATCACCCGCACCAAGGCCTCTTTTGCTTTAGTTTCATTCTTCTCTTGAACCGCCTCTCGCACCCTCTTGACCATCGTCTTGATGCTTGTCTTGACGTGGCGGTTTCTCATGCGGCGGGCTTCATTCTGTCTCATTCTTTTTTCAGCGGACTTATGTACAGCCAATGGGAACCTCCTTTTTTCTCTTAACAGGCCGTTGAAAAACGCCCATCTGTTGCGTTTCTTTCATCCTTCGTCGTTGCGGAGTACGTCTAACTTCGCCTCACTCCTGAGGATTTCGAGGGCCTTGCATCTAGGCATTTTTGAAACAGCCTGCAGAAAATCTCTTTTCAAACAACCTCTTAAGGATAAACTATTTAACCTCTTTTTACCTTCTTGTCAAGTATTTTCCCCCAAACAGGGTAAAAAAAAGGCCTATTCTCCGAGAAGGGGAACAGGCCCTCATCAGTCTCCTTTGAAACCTGTTAGTACATATCCATACCGCCCATGCCGCCACCTGGTGGCATTGCGGGCATCGATTGTTCCTTCTTGGGCTTTTCAGCCACCATAGCCTCGGTGGTAATCAGCAGTGAGGCGACACTGGCAGCGTTCTGCAGGGCGAACCTGACCACTTTTGTGGGATCAATAATCCCCGCCTTGTACATATCGGTGAACTCTTCCTTGGAGGCGTCGAAGCCAAAGGCGCCCTTTTCACTCTTCAATCTCTCCACAATGACAGAGCCCTCTTTACCGGCGTTTTCGGCGATCTGTCGCGCCGGCTCCTCCAAGGCCCGCTTCACGATGTTCACACCGATCTGCTGGTCACCTTCGATTTTGATCTTCTCGAGGGCTGGGATGGACCGCAGGTAAGCTACCCCGCCACCCGGGACGATCCCTTCCTCCACGGCAGCCCTGGTTGCATTGAGGGCATCCTCGACCCGGGCCTTCTTCTCCTTCATCTCTGTTTCGGTGGCCGCACCGACATTGATAACTGCCACCCCACCGACCAACTTGGCCAACCGCTCTTGAAGCTTTTCGCGGTCGTAATCAGAGGTGGTCTCATCGACCTGGGTCCTGATTTGTTTGACTCTCCCCTCGATAGCAGCCCTCGTGCCGGCCCCTTCGACGATGGTGGTATTGTCCTTGTCGATGTGGATCTTCTTGGCTGTGCCGAGGTCTTCAAGGCCGACGTTCTCTAGTTTAATGCCAAGATCCTCAGAGATCATGCGGCCGCCGGTGAGGATGGCTATATCCTCCAACATGGACTTGCGGCGGTCACCAAAACCAGGGGCCTTGACAGCAGCACACCTGAGGGTACCCCTGATCTTGTTCACTACGAGGGTAGCAAGGGCCTCGCCCTCCACGTCCTCGGAGATGATTAAAAGGGGTTTACCTATCTTGGCAATCTGCTCCAACAGGGGCAAGAGATCTTTCATGCTGCTGATCTTCTTTTCGTGAATAAGGATGTAACAATCATCGAGATCGGCCTCCATCTTCTCTGCATTGGTGACGAAGTAAGGTGAGAGGTAGCCGCGGTCAAACTGCATACCTTCCACTACCTCAAGGGTGGTCTCCATCACCTTGGCCTCTTCGACGGTGATCACTCCTTCTTTGCCCACCTTGTTCATTGCTTCAGCGATGATCTCACCAATGGTTTCATCGTTGTTGGCTGAAATGGTACCTACCTGGGCGATCTCCTTCTGTTCTTTGGTGGGCTTACTCAGCTTTTTCAGCTCACCCACCACTGTTTTTACCGCCGTTTCGATCCCCCTCTTGACCTCCATGGGGTCAGCTCCGGAGGCCACCACCTTTACGCCGTTGCGATAGATAGCCTGGGCTAGGACTGTGGCGGTAGTGGTCCCATCACCAGCCACATCGCTGGTCTTACTAGCCACCTCTTTGACCATCTGGGCCCCCATGTTCTCGAATTTATCCTCCAACTCAATCTCTTTGGCCACGGTAACCCCATCCTTGGTCACGGTGGGCGATCCCCAACTTTTTTCCAGGATCACGTTTCTCCCCTTAGGCCCCAGCGTAACCTTCACGGTGTTGGCCAGGATATCGACCCCGCGCAATAGGGCATCGCGCGCTTGCTGGTCAAACTTTACCTCTTTGGCAGACATCGTTTATTCCCTCCTTTGCTCAAATTTAGTCTTTAATGATTCCTAAAATGTCATCCTCGCGCATAATGAGGTGTTCTTCACCCTCTATTTTTATCTCAGTACCCGCGTACTTGCTAAACAACACCTTGTCTCCTGCCTTGACCTCTAAGGGGATGACGGTACCATCCTCTTTTATCCTCCCCTTACCAGCGGCAATAACCTTGCCTTCAACCGGCTTCTCCTTGGCAGTGTCAGGAATAATAATCCCCCCTTTGGTCTTATCCTCTTCCTCAAGACGCTTAACCAAGACCCTGTCCTGCAAAGGTATGATCTTCATAGCATTACCCTCCTCCTTTCTTTTATTCGATCTCCTTGCCACAGGAGACATAATTTTTGAGTTCTAA
Organism: uncultured Thermodesulfobacteriota bacterium; assembly: GCA_964354505.1. Lineage (GTDB taxonomy): Bacteria > Desulfobacterota > B13-G15 > B13-G15 > RBG-16-54-18 > RBG-13-52-11. The sequence goes on along the minus strand of CAYHAB010000054.1, from coordinate 10 downwards.
AAAAGCACAA
>CAYHAB010000053.1:0-2706 GCA_964354505.1 uncultured Thermodesulfobacteriota bacterium | reverse complement strand
GGTGTTCACCTTCTCCATCCCTATGGCGATGGCATTGCCCTCCATAGGTCCAATCCAGATGGGGAGTACCCGTTCCTGCGTGGGGTCGAGGAGGACCACTACGGTGGTGTTGAGATTGGGGTCGAAGATCAGCCCCAATATCTTCATACCGACTATGTCTTTTTTCCCTTTAGACACTTTTCTGCCACCGAGCCGAGCCGATATTGTCCCACATTTATGGGGGGAAAGATACCCTCTTTTTATTCCTTCTTGAGGTTGGGGGGCCTGTCTTTAGCCGAATAGATTAACCCGAAACTTGACCTAAAAAGGGTTCCAGGATTCAAGGGGTCAGGGGGTCGAGAGACATTTTTGTAAAACTTTCACTTGAACCCTCCCGCTTTGCGGGATAGAACCCGCGACCCCTAGAACCCTTTACTACAGCCCTTCTTTGGACAAGCCTTCGACCAATTCCTTCTGCTTGGAGGTCAACTTTTTGGGGACCTTGATAACGATACGGACATAGGCGTCACCCTTACCCTTGCCTTTCAGATGAGGTATCCCCTCTCCTTTTAACCTCAATTTCGTGTTTCCTGAGGTGCCGGAGGGTATCTTCACCTTTTTGATCCCGTGGAGGGTGGGTACCTCGATGCTCGTCCCCAGGGCGGCCTCGCTGAAGAGTATCTCACGATCGATATAGATATCTGCCCCTTCTCTTTGGAAGAGGGGATGCTTGTGTACGTTAACGCTCACGTAGAGGTCCCCGGCCGGTCCTCCCCCTGGCCCGCTCTCCCCTTTCCCCGCTACCCGCAGTTTTTTCCCCGTATCGATTCCAGGGGGGATCTTTACGGCGATCTTTTCAACCTTGCCTGCCCTCTGGAGTGCGATGAGTTTTTCCGTTCCCGTGGCCGCTTCCTCCAGGGTAATGGTTAGATCGGAGACCATATCCCTTCCCTTAGAGGGTCCGGCCCCCCCGCGGGAAAAATAATCACCGAAGTCAGGGCCCGCACCTCCCGTGGTCTGCCGGCCAAAGGGCCCTGTATAGGTGGTATACTTAACACCTCTCCCCCCCCCTCGGCCGCCGCCAAAGAGGACGCTGAAGATGTCCGAGGTGCCAAAACCGAAATCCTTCAAGACATCGCCTATGTCAAATCCCTGGAAGATGTCCTCCTGGGAGTATCGTTTCCGGAATCCCTCGGCCCCGAACATATCGTATTGACGTCTCTTCTCCTGATCGCTGAGTACGGCATAGGCCTCATTGATCTCCTTGAAACGTTCCTCGGCATCTTTATCACCTTTGTTCCTGTCGGGGTGATACTTCAGGGCCAACCGGCGATAGGCCTTTTTTATCTCGTCGGCGGTTGCGGTTTTGTTTACCCCTAAAACAGTGTAGTAGTCTTTCATGAACTTTTCTCACCCGCATTCTTATTGTTTGAGTGCGTAGGCGTCTTTTATTAAGTTATCAAAGTAGGCCTCAGGATTTTCAACCCCCTGTACGGGGATGGAGAAGGCGTTGACTCCTACCTTATCTCTAATCAGTTGCAGGGCAGGTTCAAAGAGGTTGTCCAACGTGGTGAGTATTCCCTTAATGTCTCTCTCTTCCTTCAATATCCAGGTCAGCAGGAGGTCCACGGCCTCATCGTCGAGATTGATCTCAATGCCGTGTCGCTCCAAAAATGATTTTTCAAACCCCCTGATCTGGTAATAGGCGGAGAGGACTTCTTCGAAAGAAGAGTTCACGTCCGTCTCATTGCTTATTACCCGGTCCACGACAACGTCCAAACGGCGATCGGTGAAGATGGCTCCATATCGACTCAGGAATTCCGACTGGCGGTCCTTTATATAGTTTTTCATCTCCTCTCTTTCGTGGGCCACGAGCTCTCGGTATCGCCTGAGCCGCTTTTCATCAAGAGGATCTTTAAGCAGCTTCTTGAGCTCCTCCTTGGGATCTTGAGCCATCTCTACCGTTACTACGAGTTCCGCGATGTCGGTGGAAGGGAGTTTCCTTTCGAATTTTAAAAGAACTTTTTCGATGGCACTGATCAACCCTCTTGCGCCGGTGTGTTCCTGGTAGGCCATCTCGGCCATCTTCCACAAGGCCTCATCCTCAAACTGGAGGTCGATGCCGTACGACTGAAAGTCCTTCTTTTTGCTGTTAACAATAGGGCTGTGGGGATTTTTTAGTATCTCATAGAGATCCTGGATCTCCAGTTGATGGAAGACGGCAACTACCGGGAGGCGTCCGACAAACTCCGATTCAAACCCATAGGCGATGAGGTCTTCGGCCGCGACATGCTTGAAGTATTCAGCCTTGTCATCCTTTGACTTGATCTCGGCTCCAAAACCGATCCCTTCTGCGCTCATCCGCTTTTTGATGATGTCCTCTAACCCATTAAAGGCCCCGCTCACGATAAAGAGGATATTTCTGGTGTTTATAGTCTTCTTTTCCCTCTTGCCTGTCCGGCGATATTTCTCGATCGCCTCCATTTGGGAGATGGGGTCATGGGGCACACGAAGGTCCACCTCCGTCTCCTCCATCGGTTTTAACAAGGCCCGCTGCACCCCGGTTCTCGAGACATCGGGGCCGATGATGTTCCCGCAGCTGGCGATCTTGTCTATCTCATCGATGTAGACAATCCCATATTGAGCACGCTCTATGTCGCCGTTGACTTCGTAGACCAGATCCCGCAGCAGATCTTCCACATCACCCCCTACATAGCCGGTTTCACT
>CAYHAB010000052.1:0-3365 GCA_964354505.1 uncultured Thermodesulfobacteriota bacterium | reverse complement strand
AAAGGCCTCGGGGGCTGCTCCCCATTGAATAATATCCGGGTTAGGTATAGCAAGGACACCATGTATACGCAAAAAAAGCATCTGCGACAACAGAGTAACGGCAATAAAAATAGCTTTTTTTGTCATCACCGGCCCTCCTGTTTGCCGGTTGATTATAATTCACTTTCTGTAAACGAATAAAGCTATAAAATTGAGTTTTATGCGGTTTGTAAATATACAAAAGCCTACAATGCTGTTTCGGCAAAGTCAAGATAGAGAGATGGACAATAAAAGAGAGGCGGATACGCTGCGATGAGTTGTTCGGCGGCGCACCGATATCGCTCATGTACGCCGTCGAGCTACGACGCCTCCTCCTCCCGTCGTCTCATCGGCTGGGTCGCCGCCGGCCATCTGAAGGGCAACGATCATTTGCCGGGCCTCACGTCTGAAAGTCGGCAAGTGCAGACCGAACCATGCCGCTCCAACGATGCACACGGCGCCGCCGAGCGCTACGGTGGCCGGTGCGCCAAGACGATGCGCAAGCGCGCCCGCGAGGAGCGCACCGAACGGGGCCAGCCCCAAGAACATCATCGAGTAGACCGCCATAATGCGCCCGCGCAGGTTATCCGGCACGAGCGTTTGAACAAGGGTGTTCGACGCGGCCATTTCGATAATCATGGAGAAGCCAACGGGCAAGAGCAGCGCGGCAGAGATCCAGAACGAGCTGGATAACGAGAACAGGATGAGGCTCACGCCAAAACCCGCCGCAGAAAAAGCGACCAGGCGTCCTAGTCCACGAGCGCTGCGCCGCGCCGCAAGGCTCAAGGCACCCGCGAATGCGCCAACTCCTGATGCGCCCATCAGCAAACCGAGCCCGCTCGCACCGCCATGCAGTATCTGGTCCGCGAATATCGGCATGAGCACGGCATAGGGCATCCCCAGGAGGCTGATCATCCCGAGCAGGAACAGTAATGATCGCACAGGCCCCGTGCGCCAGACGTAGCCGAATCCTTCGATGATGCTGGCAAGCGCCGACCCGGGCAGCGGAACACGCTTATGCGCCTTGAGCTTCATCAGCAACAGGCCTGCGATCACGGCGATGTAGCTGACGGCATTGGCGAAGAAACACCACCCTTCGCCGGCTGTCGCCACCAGCACGCCCGCAACAGCCGGGCCGATCATACGCGCGCCATTAAACACCGAAGAGTTCAAGGCAATGGCGTTGATGAGATCGCCTCTGCCCACCATATCCGCCACGAATGCCTGCCGCGCCGGGATGTCGAAGGCATTCACGAGTCCGAGCAGGGCGGCGAGCGCAAAGACATGCCACACCTGCACGTAATGTGCGAGCGTCAGGGCGGCCAGGCAAAAGGCCAAGAGCATCGATGCCGTCTGAGTGACCACGAGGATGCGGTGGCGATTATGCCTATCAGCAACGGCGCCGCCGATAGAGGCAAGCAGCAAAACCGGAATTTGTCCCGAGAAACCGACTAATCCGAGCGAGATTGCCGAGCCCGTCAACCTGTAGACGAGCCACGCCTGCGCCACCGACTGCATCCACGTGCCGGTGAGTGAAATAAGCTGCCCGCCAAAAAAGAGCTGATAATTTCTATGCCTGAATGCCCGGAGAACCAGCGCACGTTTCGGTCCTGACGTATCCTGCCTGCCGCGGGCCCCTCTCTCATGGACTAATGGGGGAGAATCTTTCACTCAAACACCCTCTTGATCTCCTCCCGCTTTTGCACCACCGGCGCGGGAGGGAGGCTTTGGAGGAAGAGCTTCCCGTATTCTTTGGTGAGGATGCGGCTGTCCAGAATGGAGAGGACCCCGCGGTCCTCCGTGCTCCTGATGAGCCTTCCCAGCCCCTGTTTCAGGGTGATGATGGCTGCCGGGACCTGATAGTGATAAAAGGGGTTTCCCCCCTGGCTGGTAATTCGCTCGATGCGCGCCTGGGTCACCGGCTCAGTGGGGGGGTCGAAAGGGAGCTTGTCGATGATGACGCAGCTTAAGGCCTCTCCGGGTACATCCACCCCCTCCCAGAAGCTGCCGGTGGCAAAGAGGACCGAGGACACATCCGACTTAAACTCCTCCAGGAGGTAGTGTTTCGGCCCTTCGCCCTGGATCAGGAGCCTATAGGGCAAGCGCCCCTTGAGGAAACCGTAGACCTCTCGCATGTTCTTGTAGCTGGTGAACAGAATAAAGGCCCTCCCCTTGGTGATACCCAGGATGGCCTCGATCTCCCTGGCAGCCGCCTGCTGAAAGGCAGGGGAGTTTGGTTCCGGGAGCCCCCCGGGCAGATAGATCACCACCTGTTGTTGGATATCGAAAGGGGAAGGGAGGATGAGTTCCTCGGCATCCTGCAGGCCGAGCCTCTCCCTGAAATAATCGAATCCCCCCTGGGTGGAGAGGGTGGCCGACGTAAAGACCATCGTCTCGAGGCGGGGGTACAGCCTCCTGTTCAGCTCCGGCCAGACATCAATGGGTGAGGCCCTGAGAAAGACCCCCCTCCCCCTGTTCTCGCACCAATAGACGTATTCCGGATCACCCTGGGACAGGATAAACTCGAGGTCTCCCCCCAACTCCTCCGTGCGGTGGATCAAAGCATCGATATCATCACTGGGGGGCCTCTTGCTCAAGATCGTCCGCAGGGCGCTGAGGCACCTCGTGATGTCCGAAAGGAGGGAAAAGACCATGGGATCCATCTCCCGCAGCCGATACCTCTCGTCCCCCTGAAAGAGGGTGAAAAGCTGCGCCCCCTTGCCCCGAAGATCATCCACGGCCCCCTGCAGATCAACGAGGGATCTCTTCTCCGTCGCCGACTCCCTGTTTATATCGCGGGCCAACTCCTCCACCCGGTAGTTGCTGACAGCTAGACCAAAATACGCGGTGATTACCTCCTCCAATTGATGTGCCTCATCGAAGATCACCCGCTTATACCTCGGGATCACCTCTCCCCCGACATCCCTGATGGCCAGATCGGCGAAAAAGAGGTGGTGGTTGACCACCACCACCTGGGCCGCCGCCGCCGCCTGCCGCATGCGTGTAAGGAAACACCGCTTATGGTCGGGACATTCCATCCCGAGACAGTGATCGCGGCTGCAGCATATCTCGGCCCATGCCGAAAAATCATCCGGCACTCCCCCGAGCTCGGAGCGATCACCGGTTTTCGTCTGCGCGGCCCACGCGCTCACCTCCTTGAAGAAAGAGGCCTCCTCCAACGCCCTAAAGAGGGGCTGACGCATGAATATCCCGAACCGGCGCCTGCAGAGGTAGTTCTCCCTCCCCTTCATATACGCAACCGTGAATTTGATGGGGATAATCTCCCTCAGCAGCGGTATATCTTTAAAGAAGAGTTGTTCCTGTAAGTTCTTGGTCCCCGTGGAGAT
>CAYHAB010000051.1:0-4598 GCA_964354505.1 uncultured Thermodesulfobacteriota bacterium | reverse complement strand
GAACCATAAGGCTGAGCGGTTTCCATACGCGGTAACGGTTCCATCGGCTCTCCTTGACCCTGACGATGCTGACAAGCGGGTTTGAAGGATTGATCAGATATAGTCGCATGGCGTGTATTCAGTCCTGGTCATGGAGCAGCTTGTCTCCTGTTTTTGCTCACTTCTGTTTTTGTGGATGGATTGTCGTAATTCCTATTCATTGGCATAACGAAAAAATTAGCCGGAGCTGTAAGCGATCGGCTGGATTGCCTTGTTATCCTCTGATCAGCTTTCAATAGAGCATATTCAGAAATCTTGAATACCGCGACACCAGCCTCACGGGCCTTCTCATATAGTCCTTGATCTTCGGTTATCAATGGGAGATTGTCGGCCTTTGCCCTTGCCATTCGGTTTCTTATATTGTCCTTTTTAACCTCAAAAAACTCAATATAAGCCTTTGGGGGAGGCCAAAATTAACATCGTCTCTTTTACTTTCAATAAGTTGCCGTGGCCCAACCCCGTTTGGGTGTTTTGGGTTTTGCGGTTATACCCGCACCATCAACCAATATAGGCTTTAGTTATCCACTTCCACTTCCTCTTCTTTTTCGATTGCCGGCGTCGTCTTGTCTTCGTCTGGAAGAATGCCCCCCTGCAGATCCTTACTGTTCTCGGCCGTGTTTTCTCGTACGATCTCGATTTCTTCGATTTTCCCGTCGGCGCCTTGCACGACGGCAATCTCTACTTTCGTCCCGCTCCGCTCGACGAATTTGGTTTCCTTGACAACAACGACCCTGTTGTTATCCAGGACTAGCTCCCACCCGACGGCAAGCGCTACCGGAGCCATCCATATCCTGCGACCTGCGACGATACGGAAGGTGGCCCGCCGACGGATTCTCCTCCGAACCCGACGCCGAACACGACGACGGTGGCGCCTGATGACACCACGCCACCCCAGTGCATCGTCGCTGAAGCAGAAAATGAGAATCCCACTGACGAAGCTTGCAAGCAACGAAAGCGCCTGGCGACGATCTACTAGGGGCATCTCTAACTCTTTCTTGGACATCTGTAACTCCTTTCTCGCGCGACATTTCCTCGCACGCAATTGATTTGGTGATTTCCCGGCTGCCGGGTCTTTCCTGTCCGGCCGACCCTGCCCTTTTAACTATAATTTCAGTGTTGGTATTAGGTCGGGCCACGACAACTTATTGATTATGTGTTATTAATTCCTAGAAAATAAGTGTTTTCCGGGTCTATATTGTCTTTATTAGGCCCGAAAAGAGCCTAATAGAAGGCAGCAGCCCCTTCTCGAAGTTGATATACTTCACCACTTTCTAAGACGTCCCTGCCTATGGATCTAAATCCCAAGAGTTCTTTCACCCTCTCAAAGTCGCTTTGCCCTGGCCATTGGTTGTCCTATTTCGTCCTCTTTGCCACTAAAAAATGCAATATTATCTATTTGGACAGATGCGGTCAAGTCAGAGACAAGATAATATAAAGGGTATAGTGATATTCTCATATTTTCACGGATAATAATTAATATACGAATTTCCGGTTTGCTCTTTACACGAAACACTATAGCACATGTTAAAAATGTAAAGAAGAAAAAACCTTTAGAAATCAAGCAGTAGAGCCTATAATACGTCGTAATTTCAATAATATGGACTAAAAGCGCAATTCGTAAAAATATGGGAAATCTGTCCAATGCAGCCAAAATGCCCCTCCCGGAGTTCCAGGCGTATTTTCTGGGGAGGAAGCTGAAAACGTAATGAGGTTGGGTATTGAACTATACGTGCGGTAAGAATTCCAGCCAGAATTCACAATTCAAGAGCTGATTCCAAAGAGTTTCCCTGCCTTTTGCTTCTATTCGGGCCAAGCGCATAGCGAAATCTCCGGACGGATTTATGGGGGCAGGTCACGTTTAATATTTTTCTTTTACATAGGCCATAGCTTCATCTATGGCATTAGCCGTTATATCCAGGTCTTGTTCAGTGTGCCGGTAGCTGATATATGCATGATGGTGCGGGGTCATAAAGATGCCCCTGCGGATAAGCTGGGTGTAAAAATCGTCGCGTCTGGCTCTATGGGTTTCTGCTTCATCTTTCTTGAAGGTTATGAAAAACATTGGGGCAACACCGGTTAACTCGGCCCCAACATCATACTTGTCAATGATGGCCTGTATTTTTTTCAGAAGACGGCCGCCTTTTTCCCATATTTTTTCAAGGACATTGTCCCGTTCCATAATTTCAATGGTTTTGAGCGCGGCAATATAGCCGTCACTGTTCGGGAAGAAGGTAGACGATATAAAAAGCTTTGATGCCGCAGCCATCATCACGTCTGCCTTTCCGGTGACAACACTTATAGCGTATCCGTTGGCCATTCCCTTTCCAAGGACCGTCAGGTCGGGGGTTACTCCATACAGCTCCTGCGCCCCTCCCATTCTGAGCCTGAAGCAGGTACGGACCTCGTCAAAGACCAGTACCGCGCCGTATTTGTCGGCAAGTTCTCTGACGCCTTCAAGGAACCCCGGTTTCGGTACTTGCATCTTTTGATGGAGGGGATGCCCGAAAGGAGTCATAATGATAGCGGCCGTCTCTTTGCCGTGTTTTACCATCAGCTCCTCGAGTTGAGCGAGGTTGTTGTAATGAAATTCAAATACATCCTCGTAGAACTTTTCAGGGATGCCCCCTTTCATCTCAACACACCAGTCATGCCAGCCGTGGTAGCCACAGCGCATAACCTTAGTCCGGTTTGTGTGTGCCCTTGCGATACGGATGCTCGCCGTAGTCCCATCTGAACCGGTCTTTAAGAAAATGCTCAGTTCCGAAGAGGGGACAAGTTCGGCGAGTTTTTTCGCGAGTTCATTCTGATACCTCTGTGTGAGGGTGAAGCAAAAGCCTTTGTCTTTTATCTGCCTGATAACAGCGTCATCAACTTCCTCTTCTCTATAGCCCAGGATAATCGGCCCATAGCCACAGAGGAAGTCAATAAATTCATTTCCATCTACATCGGTTAGTCTACAGCCCTTGCCGTATTCAAGAAAAATCGGATATTCTCCCTCGATAAAATCGCCGGGTTTTCTGGCACCCAGGACTCCGCCGGGGACTAATGTTTTTCCCTCTTCAAAAAGCGCCCGACTTTTCGTTATGTTCAGTTTTTTAATGTCTTTCATGAATATCCTCCTTAAATAAAAAACTGATTCAGGCTAAAGCGTAAGCAGAGATGTTATCGTTTCCGTTTGGTGGATCTTGGCGCCTCTTTTGAGTAATGCTGCAAGGAATTTATCGGGATCGATGCAGCCTTCCGGCGCTACCACTCCCTTCACTGTAACATCGCCGGCATCCAGCATGAGAGCGGCGATAGAGGCGGGAAGTCCTGTTCCCGGCGCCATCCTGCCCACGATATCGGCAGTGTAGGTCACCTGTTTCCCTTTTCTCTCCCCCTTTACGATCACTTTCAAGCCGGAAGCGGCGGGTCCGTTATCTCTATCTTGGGGAATTGTGTTCCAAAGCTTCAGGGTCAGATCATAGGGCACTACCTTGGTCCCTTTCACTTCGATGGGTTCACTGCTCAAGAGCCCTGTTTCCTTCTGCTCCTTGATGAGCGTATCGACCCACCGGGGGATGAGAGCGCCTTTTATGACCACCGTTTTCACCCCTTCAATGTAGCGGGGTATGGTAAGCGGCTGGGGGTGCCCCACATAGCTGATCAGACATTCACCGAGGGGTTCGAGGAATTTCTCTGTTTCCTCGCCGCTCCCGCCTTCTACATGTTGCAGCTTCCCATCCAGATACTGAGGGATTTTCCCTAACGTCATATGGAGGCTATGGTCCCAGGCTGCACCGGCGAGTTCGGCGATACTTACTACCCAATATAAGTAAATCTCGTCAACGCGATCCAGTTGATTTGCATACCACTTGACGAGCACGTTGTTTGTCCCCGGATCAGAACCCATCCCTGTCAGGACCGTTATGCCTGCTTCTTTGGCAGCGTTATCAATATCTGAAGCAAAAAGGATCTCCGCGGCCTCATAGTCATCGCAAATATCTATATAATTGACCTTCGCTTCAACAGCTGCCCTGGCAACCGCGACAGCCGTCTTGTAGAATGGTCCTGCGCAGTTGATGACAACATCAGCTTCCTTAATCGCGCTGACCATGCCGTTGTGATCATTTACATCGATTCTGCTGAGCGATATCTTGTCACTGGCGCGCAACTTCTCTTGTACTCTCGTTGGGTCTGTATTTATGTCACCGAGAATGACTTTTGTAATCTGTTCCTGCTTAATGAGGTCCCGGGCGACTCCCTGACCCATACCCCCTGTTCCGCCTAATACTAATGCGCGCATTCTCACTCCCTCCTTAAAGGTTATAATTTTTTTATATGAGCATTTTACTTATTTATATCGAAATCCCCTTCCAGAAGTTCGGTAAGCACCCCGTGAAGTTTATTGGGATGGTGTACGAAGGCATATCGGGTCCCGAAGAGCTCTCTTGGTTTATTATCGATCAGTTTGATATTTTTCTCTTTGAGCTCCTGCATTGCCTTGGAAAGATCATCTACTTTATATGATATAAGGAAGGCCCCTTCTCCCCTGGTATCGATGAATTTAGCAACCTCTC
>CAYHAB010000050.1:0-7003 GCA_964354505.1 uncultured Thermodesulfobacteriota bacterium | reverse complement strand
GGGGCACCAGTTGACTATATAATCCCCCCTGTATATCAGCCCGTCACGGTAAAGCTTTACGAACACTTCTTTGACCGCGTTTGACAGGCCTTCATCCATGGTGAAACGTTCCCTGCTCCAGTCACAGGAAGCGCCTAATTTCTTTAATTGGTTGATGATCACCCCGCCGTATTTTTCCTTCCATTTCCAGATCCTTTTGATGAATTCCTCTCTCCCCAGTTGATGACGGTCTAAGCCTTCCTTTGCCAACTCCCTCTCCACTACATTCTGGGTTGCGATCCCCGCATGGTCAGTGCCGGGCATCCAGAGGCAGTTATATCCCTTCATCCTCTGAAAACGCACGAGGATGTCCTGAAGGGTATTATTGAGGGCATGTCCCATATGGAGGGAGCCGGTGATGTTCGGTGGCGGGATGACAATAGAAAAGGGTCTTTTCGGGGAGCTCGAATCCGCCCGAAAGTACCCCTTCTCAAGCCAAAATGTATACCACTTCTCTTCTACCCTCGTCGGATCATAGACCTTCTCCCACATATCGGCCATGACAGTAATCTTTCATCCTCCTCCTTACTCCTTTTTCGATTGTTCCATAACCTCACGCACTAATTTGGGGACCTTATTCTTAATCACTTCCTCGACGACCTCTTTCAGCTCTTGGCTCAATGCTGAGGCCACTCTTTCTGCCAGGTCTCCTTTGTCTTCCTCCGAGGGCCCCTTCAGATCCTTGTCAAGGATCTCGATACGTTGAAAGTCATCCTCTGTCTCGAAGACAGGCTCAAAGTCCTCCATGAATTTCTCTGCGTATTCTTCTTTTTTCTTGGGCTTATCGCGTTTAAGCCCAAGGCCTTCGATCTTCTCCAGTTCCGCGGCGCTTTCGCCAAATACAGGCTCAAAGTCCTCCAAGAATTTCCCTGCGTATTCTTCTTCGTCATTCTCCTTTCTTATTGGGCCAAGGCTTGCGATCTTCTCCAGTTCCGCGGTGCTCTCGCCGAAAATGGGCTCTCTAAATTTTTTGGAGAATTCTTCCTCCTTGGGCTTATCTTTCTTCAGCCCAAGGCCCTCAATCTTCTCGGGTTTCGCGGCGCTCTCGTCGAAGATGGGTTCAAAGCCTTCCAAGAATTTCTCTGCAAATTCCTCCTCTTTGGGCTTATCGTGCTTCCGCCCAAGGCCCTCGATCTTCTCCAGTTCCGTGGTGCTTTCGCCTAGGATGGTTCCGAGTCTCTCACCCTTGATTTCCTGCCCGAGCCCTTCGATGTCCAAATCACCACCCAAGTCACCGAACAGACCGGTCCAGTCAACGTCTTTTGCCGGGGGTTCGAACTCTATCTCGTCAAAGGGGAGGTCGAGCTTCAAGCTCAAAGATTCCTCTTTTTTTGTCTCTTGCGATAAGGGCGCTTCCCTCTCTTCCTTGATCTCCTCTGAGAACTCCGCCTTTAACTCTGCCTCGAGCTCCCTTAGGGAGCTTTGCAGGACAAACTCTTCCTCTTTTTTCTTTATTTGAGAGGAAGATGGCGGCATGGCAGGTGATTCTTTTATGATGTCTGTCAGTTCTAATATTTCTTCTGTCCCTTGTTTTTTTTGGGGCAGTGGCGGCATGGCAGGCAATTTTTTTATGATGTCTGCCAATTCCTTTATCTCTGCCGTTTGCCCACCCGCAGGTCCCTTTGTTGGGAAGATGTTTTCTCTTTTTGTCAGGGCCTCGCGCACCTTCCCAATAGCGGTATTGGGTTCGAAGGGCTTGACGATGAAACCATCGGCGCCCACGCGGCGGATCTCATCTTCGTCAAAGTCTTCGTCGTATTTGTGCAGCAGCAACACGGGGGTACCTTTCAACGCCGGATCGTTCTTTATTGCCTCGCACAACTCAAAGCCGTTCTTTAACGGCATATCGGTGTCTGCAATAATCAACTGTGGCCTTTCCGTCTTTGCCTTGGCCAAGGCCTCTTCACCGTTGTTGGCGAAGCTGAGGGTGAACTCCTCGGCGGGGAAGGTCCTCTCGAAGACCTTTTGAATAGTAGTGCTGTCATCGGCGACAAGGAGTTTTGCAGGCACTTTTTACCCCTTTTTATCGCTTTTTATTCTTTTTCCCAAAAAAACAGTCTTCATATGCAACATGTAATAAAAAAATTTAACATATAATAATTATTATTGTCAAGTATCTATCCGGGAAACGCGCAGGGGGTAATGACTCAAAGATTACCGTCTTTTTTAGGAGCATGAGAGCAAAGAGGCAAAGAGGTCGAAAGTTTCTTTAAGAGGTCGCGTACATAGGGAATGCCTTCCTTGCCCGTCAGCAACACGCAAAGCCCGAGCATCCCCCAGCTTACCACATAGAGCCCGACACCGAAGAAACACATGAAAGGCTTGCTTGTCTTGAGTGCCAAGGAACAGAAAAACGCCATGCCCCCCATCCCAGGGGTTGGCTGGCTATTAATAAGATAATCCCTATTTTGAATTTAATACTTGGTTTCATAGATACTGATAGAGACTCCCCACTTCTTTTGCAATCAAGTCTGCCGAGCTTATCGGTTTCTTCTTGGGTAGTCAAGTGTTACGTATGATAGCCTTAATCACATGCGCTATTGTTAGAGAGAGCGGCCATACTTCAAGACATTTTTGTTGACACTAATCCCCAAATCTTCCTGGATCATATCGGGACCCTTGGTCTTAAAAGGAAGGTAGATCAGATTAAATTTCGTAATGGTAAAGTTGATTTGGGGAAGCAGCGGGAAGAATTCTCTCTTAGGCATCACAGCGCTGGCCAGGGTGACTTTCAAGCTCTGGGCAGCCTCGCTTTTTGGTAACGTAACCGGGTAGAGATTCTTTTTGGGGATTTGCTTCTCCATCGCAAAGTCTTGCTGAAGTATGGTCATCTCCGTTGCCAGGCGCAACAAGACCTTGGGCCGAATTTTGAAGGCTGGTATCCAGAAGGACAGTTCCTCATTTTCCCAACCTCTCTGCCTTACCATGGGTCGTTGAATGATCCGTATAAAATCAGCATGGGTGTTGATACCAAGCCCTTCATCCCGCACGGTTATCTTCCAGAAAGGCAAATATTCCAGATCGTTTCCCTTGCCCGGCACGACACTGAAGTCTACCTGGATAAGCCTGCCCTCCGACGCCTCCCAGACGGTGTCGCAGTTGGTGCAGGTGAGGACCACGCTGTCCCTTTCGCCATCCAGGTCCCAACCGCACTGTGGGCATAGAGTGGCCATGAAGGTGATCCGCCACGTGGGATTTTCTTCACCGGCCAGGGGAAAGATATCCTCGCCATTGGGCAACTTAGCGATGGGTCTGTTTATCACCGCGTCAAAAACCCTGTCTCCTTGCATAAAGATGGGAAGGAAGATAATACTGAAGGTCTCACCGATATAGGTCCGGTGAAAAAGCTTTCCGGTGGAGAAAATTGAGGTGCGCTTGCCAATATTGGCCAGCACGTCGAGAGGTCTGAGAAAGCATTTCAGAAAGGAACCGCGTACGTCCGGAGTGACGAATTTCATCTTCATGGCCTGAGGCCTGAGCCCCAGCGAAACAGGTAGTTGTCTAAAGGCCGCGCCTTGATAAGTGATATCCACAATACTATGGTCAATAGTTGCCCCCTTACAGAGATATACTTCACCCTTAAAGCGCATATACGGTGCATAGATGATATCTCGGCCGGGTGCCTTGTGGGGCAAGAGAAAGCGAAAGTAATCCTCGGCAAAGAGGTAGTTCTTGATATTGCAATAGGGGCAGACGATCAGATGATCAGTTTCATCCAGATCGATGGGCGCGCCGCACTGTGGGCACTCTTGCTCAACGGAAAAACCCATCTATCCTAATTTTTCCCCGCACAGATTACAGAATGTTGAGTCGGGCAGGTTTTGAGCCTTGCAGTGAGGACAGGTCTTGGGTATCGGTTTCTCATCTGCCGGATGCCCACACTTAGGGCAGAATTTGGCATTTGGCGGCATGTTCTTGCCGCAGTTGTAGCATTGATGAAAAACCAGCTGCTGATGGCCGCAATGAGGGCAGAATCTGGCGTCCTCGGGAACAGGATTTTTGCAGTCAGGGCAGTTGGTCGCTTGTTGCGGTGCGGAGCCACCGGTCCGTGGTTTTAACGCCTCGGCAAACATTGCCGGTATCATGAGCCCCATCCCCATGCCCATACCCGAACCAGCTGCGGCAGTGGACCCGGCGGCCTTTTCCATGGCCATGGCGGCCTTCATCTTGATTAGCCTATCCAGATCCTGAAGGATGCTGAGACGGCTCTTATCATCGATGGCCTGTTCAACTTCGGGCGGCGGGGTGATAGAAGTGATGTACAGATGTTCCAAGCCGATGCCGAAGCGGCTGAAATCATTTTGCAGACGTTTTTGTAAGCCTTCAGAGAGCTTGTCATATCGTCCCGGCAGATTGAAGAGGCTGTCTAAGTGTTCGCCAAGGTGGTCGTTAAAGCGCGAGACAATAACCCGTTTAAGATATTCTTCGATTTCCTCGGTGGTAAATATCCCCATGGTTCCCACGAGGGTGTTGATGAATAGAACCGGCTGGACTACCTGAATATTGAATATACCATGGGCCCGAAGACGAATCAGGCCAAGATCTGCGTCCTTGAAGGCCACCGGTTCCCTGGTCCCCCATTTAAGGTTGGGGAAGACCTTCATGTTGACGATATATACCTCGGCCCGCAGCGGGCTGGTCATGGCCCAGGGCATGGCCAGAATTTTAGTCAGGACCGGGATGTTGGCCGTTGTCAGGGTGTGGCGACCGGGCGCGAAGGCATCGCCGGCCTTGCCTTTATAAAATAGGACAGCGGCCTGACTCTCCCGGACGATGAGCTGCGCCCCCAACTTAATCTCCCCCGATCCTTCTTCCGGTATCCGGTGCACCAGTTCTTGACCGGTTTCATCAAACCATTCTATGACCTCCAAAAAAACAACGTTATCTTTGCCCATGGATACCTCCTTTCAACGAATGAGGCATGCACCGAACAACAACTGAGGCATGTACAGATTCTGGTTTATAGAGATTTTTCCGCACCGGTTTTCATGCCCACAAGGTATCGATCAATAAAAATTCAGATACGATTTTTAAAGTCTATCGGATTTATCCCCTTCCGTCAACCAGAGTTAAACTATAAGGGGTGTTTATTGATCACCGAGGGGCTCGATGAGGTTGCACTATTTTTGCAGGACTTCAACCACCTCGATATGACTGAAAAGCCAAGCCCCTTCCGTTTTCGTCAAGGCCGTTTTTAGTTCGTGGGTTGCATCGACATATTCTCCACTTTTAGTCTTCCCGGTCAGCCTGGCTGTTACCGTGACCTGCGCCATCTCCTGTTCTAAAAATGTGATGTCGAGATCGTAGAACTTCAGGGAGAGATCGGAAAAGTAGAAACGGCTTCGCCCCGTAAACCCCGATATCTCGTCAGGGGTATAGTTGCCGGTAAAAGAAATAATATCGGCCTTAAATTCGCAGGGATCGGCGAAGAGCGTGGTTATATGTTGGATCTTATATGAGGTGGTGACAAGCGATTCTTCAGGTTCCTTTGACACCCATTCTGAAAGTGATTCAAACTGCCTCCGCACCTTCTTTTCGTCGTTTTGCAGGAGGTGCCGAACGGCCACGATCCCGAGTATCGCCACTGCGGCGATAACGATGTATTTGATCTTCACCATAGCGGTACCCCGATGACGCGTACGATGGAAGTCTGCCCAAAGTAATGCCTCTCCATCGGCTCGCTGCGGTTATCTCCGACCACATAGATGCAGCCTTGCGCAACCTGTCGCGGGGGGAGATCCCAGTCACAGCGGTACCGGACATACGGCTCGTCGATCTCCGTTCCGTCAACCAATAGTTTCCCGCCGCGGAATTCAACCTGTTCTCCTTCCACGGCGACCACACGTTTGAGGAGCACCACTTTGTTGCCGGCAAGGCGGACCATGACCACATCGCCCCTTGCCGGTTTTGTGAAGAGGTAATATGGCCTCCAGCAGAAGTTGAAGCTACCGTTATGATAGGTGGGCTCCATACTGTATCCCTGGATGCGCATGGGAATGCAGATGTGGCCGAAAAAGAAATATGCAAGGAGTGCAACGAGTGAAGCGCGTATGAGAAAATGGGGTGTTAAGGACGGAAAAAAGAATTGGCGGATTTTTGTATGTGCAACCATACTGTTTAACCCGGCATCGATATTATCACCCTGGATATTCTTTTGTCCTTTTTGCCGGATGGAGTTGGTTTGATTGGTGCTTCTGCCACAAAGACAGATTTCACGGCATCCAGGACCTGCACGACATGGCTATCCAGCGCCTCTTGGGTTCTCTCCGGCAGTCAAGAGTGAGCGGCGCCGTCCTTTAGCTCTCCCTCAATTTTTTCCTTACGCCACGCATCGATGAATGTTCGAATTGCATCTCTCATGGGTTCAGAGACATTCAGGAACTCGCAGCCGAATCCAATAAAATCTAGTGATGGATTGTCCAGAACCCACTTGATTTCCGCCTCAACATTGACGAGAAGTTCTAGCTCTTTATTGCCTTTTATTTGTGTAAGGATTAAATGCTCTCCTTTACCTATCCTTTATTTCTCATCTTTACTGAGCACTAAACCCACACCACCTTCGCTCACATTGATGATATATGCCGTTAGTATGCCTTTTTGAAGGTCTGAAAAGACAAAGGTGCCTTTGATTCTATCTTCAAGAGAGAAGAAGATGCGTTGAAAACGCCTTCTCTGTTTTTCCTTGTCAACCATAAACCCTCATCTATTTAATTATTGACGATATTACTTTGGGTTAAGAAGGGGCCAATGCTGGGAATATCTGTTTTTTTTGCGTAAGTGGCTGTCAAACAGTATCGTTTTTTCTCCTTACTGTCAAGTATTTTGGTGGCTCATATTTCTTGACTTTTTGTTATATGATGTTATACTTAAAAATTTAGATAAATAGGGTTTTTGAGAGGGGCATCTGTGGTGATTAAAGAGAGATTAATGGAGGATATGAGGCGTGCCGCCAAAGAAAAGGACA
>CAYHAB010000049.1:0-3428 GCA_964354505.1 uncultured Thermodesulfobacteriota bacterium | reverse complement strand
TGTTTTAAATCATAGACACAATCGGGGTGCCAGAGGGATGGGCAGAGGCGAAAAAAGCCATCGTAGCTAAGGCTGAAACTATCGCTCCCTGCACCGCAATGGAAGAGGTGGTTGCATGGGGTATGGGAAAACTGAGGAACGATGAGGTTGTCACACCCTTTTTTCATGGTCTGGAACCGCTCGGGATCGGACTGCTCCAGGGCTACGATCTCTTCGGGAGAGATCCTTTCCGCCTTTATCTCCGCATTCCTTGCCGGGTCCCCGTCATATCTTAGGTGCAGAAAGGGATCAAAGCGGAAGTAGTCCTTTGTTTGCTCTCTGCAGAAACGGGCAATCGCCGGCTGTTCATGGAGATTGGAGCGGAGGGCCATGGCCTTGAGGCGCACGTTAAGCCCGCTTTCACGGAGGAGATCAAGCCCCTGACAAAATGCCGCAAAGGAGCCTGCGTGACGAGTTACCCGCTCATAGGTTTCCTTATTCACTCCGTAGACTGAGACCTCAATATCCCTCGGCGGATACCCCTTGAATAGTTTGATATGTTCTTCTGTTACCAGGGTGGCATTGGTAAAGACCGAGATCAGAAGCCCCCTTTTTTTGAGGTAGAGAAAAATATCGGGAAAATCATCCCTCAGGAGGGGCTCCCCTCCGGTGATGAGGCACCACATGGCGCCAAGGGATACGGCCTCATTTCCTATTTCCTGTATTTCCTTCAGAGATAGTTCCTTTTTTTTTGCCTCTTTATCCCCGGCCGGAAGGTTGATGTAACAGTGGCGGCAGTTGTTGTTGCAGCGGGCCGTAATCTCCAGGTCAAAGGAGATGAGCGCCCTTTTTCCTCTCAGCTTCTTCCAGAGGGGAAGGTCATGTAAGTCAGCGGATGAAACATACGATTCACTCACCGGGCCGACTCCTCATAAAGAAACGCACAAAACGCCAGACGGGGTTTAGTAGGGGTAAAAGTCCTTTGCGTGTCACGAAGGCTATTATAAAACGATCCAGGCCGAGGCCAAGAGAGATGTATTTTCCGTTTCTCTCCACCTTTGTCACACGTCCCAAGATTGCTGCTCTAGCGATAAGGCCGTCTCCCTCTGGAGCATTATCCCCCTTGGTGAGGTAAGAGTCAGCTTTTTTCCCTATTATTCGGTGGTTGATGAGCTTGCCGGTATTGGGATGCGTGAAGACCACGACATCACCGAAACGGGGGACAGACCCCTGCACGGGGGCAATCGTGAGGACATCGCCATCCTTGATAAAGGGGGACATACTAAAACCCTTGCCTTGAAACCTGAAGCACGCCCCTTTGCCAAGCACACCTCTCATGAGTTTCTCAAGATGTTGGCTGGGGAGAGACAACTCTTCTCTCTTCTTAGTAAAGAGGGCTGGCTTAAGATGATGGTCAGGTGAGGTGACCATTGAAGCGTGTTTTATATTACTTCTTCGAGGTTTCAACGATCATCTTCCTCTTGAGGAGTTCTTCTGCCAGCCCGATCACATCCTTCTTAATCTCACCGGGCGGCGCCTCATATTCTGCAGAGAGCTCCTCTGCCACTACCTTCAAGCTCTTTTTACCGTCCAGCTTTGCCCACATGACCCTTCCTGTTTCGTTCAGGGTAAAGAGTTCGTCCTCCATATCCCCCATGCCGGCAACCAGGGGGACGATGATGAGTTCTCCCTCAATCTCCCGGCACACCAGGTCCTCCGACGGGATATAGGTGGCATCAATGTTGACCTTGGATTTCATACAGACCTCCTTCATAGTTATCGTATGGCTCGAGACCAAATCACCTTTTCATTTAGAAAGAGGTGAATTGGAGGGGGTCTTCCTCAGCACCGCCCCTCCCAGCAATATCTCTTCCGCAATGTGGAGGTGTAGCACCTCAAATCCACCCTCTGCAAATTCTGACCTGACCTCATCCTCCTGTGAGAAGGCGTGGATGAACTCAATGTTGTTCGGGAGCGTGTCACCCTTTTCATACCAGAGATTACCCAGCGTAAGGAAGGCAACGACCTTTCTGACAAGCTCCCATATGCGCGAAACCCCGCCCTTGGTGTCCCAGCGGAACTGGCATATGAAATAGCCTCCAGGTATAAGGGCCTTGCCGATTCTTTTGAGCATCTCTACCCGCCTGCCCCTGGTGGGGACGCAGGAGTACATGGCTGCAGAGAGCCAGGCAACGTCGTAGGCCCCCGCAGGCACGTCAATCTTTGAGATCTCCTGAACAAGCCCTTCCATCTGCACCCCGTGGCGGGATGCATTGTCCCTGGCCTTCTCGACCATCTCAGGGACAAAGTCAACGCCTGTTACCTCAAAGCCCATCTTGGCCAGAGGAATGGCCTCCCTTCCCCCTCCCACGCCGAGGAGGAGAAGTCTGCCTCCTGTTAGTTGGATCCTTGCCAAAAGAGCTTGCTCATCGGGATGGAGACCCGTGTACATCAGGTCTGCACGGCCAAGGCCTTCTACCATCTTCTCTCTGGCATAGGTCTGCTGGCTGAACTCCACCAAATCATTGGGGCGCATCACCATAAGGGCCAGAGACTGAATGAAACGCCCCAAACGAATCATAAGGCGCCCGAAGATGATCCTCGGTCTCATGATTTCACTCTAATTACTTGCTCTTTTCCATTGTGGGTTCGATATCAACCCCTCGTGCATGACCTGGCTTTCGCATAGCTTGTTTTTTGGCAGACCGGCTTGCCCTCTGAAAAGTTGCGTATTCTTTCTTCCCAGTCCTCTATCTGCCAGGCTTGTTCGCCTTCCTCAAGCAAACCCAAGGCCCTTGCCTGCGCATGGGCAATCTCGCAGTGATAATCCACCGGAGTATCCAGCGTCCCATGTTCCATCCACGACCGGGCCGGGCACTGTTCGCAGAGGCCGTGCAGAAAACAGCGGGCACAGCGGGTGAGATAGTCGGGGTTCTCGGCTTTCATCTTTCTTACTTCGGGGAAAAAATTCGTCAGGGATTTTTTCAGAGAGCCTTTTTTCAGGTTGTACACGGTGTCAGGGTGCCTCACCAACATGCACAACTGGAGATACCCATAGGCATCCACACATCCGCTCCTTATCCCTGCTCCGCAGGAGAAGATGCCACTCCCCGAGGGCCTGGTAAACTTAGAGCAGAACTCCCTCATCTCTCTTAGATATTCTTCTCCCCTCCTGAAAAAGAATGCTACTGCATCCTCAGGTGAGAGTCTAAGATCCTTAATGAGTTGATTTTTTTGTTTAGAGTCGCGGTGAGCGCGAAGGTCAAAAAAGATGGAGTATGAGGGTGGTATGTCCGCCCAAGGTATGGTGGAGACCCATGATTCAAACTCCTCTATTTCTTCGCGGTTTGGTGGGAGGAGGGCACCCTTGATTACAAAGGGGACATTTTTATCTAATAGCAAATGTATGCCCTGCCAGGCCGCTTCAAAAGAACCCGAAACCCTGGTAA
>CAYHAB010000048.1:0-2523 GCA_964354505.1 uncultured Thermodesulfobacteriota bacterium | reverse complement strand
CCGGCTTCAAAAAGGCGCGAAGGGCGCTATCGCTGTCGATCAGCTCGATCCATTCGATGTAATGCTTTTCCTCCATGGGGTGGGCAACGCTTCCCACCTTCACCTTGACGCCGTTGGCGGTCTTTTCTATCACCGGCACGTGTTTTTCTTTAGCGGCGTCCACGGTGTTTGCCACGAGGAGCTTCATGGGCTGTCCGCAGCACACGAGCTCCCCCACTCCGTCATGGATGACCTCCACGATGTTCCCGCAGATTTCACACTTGTAGATCTGGAGCCTCTGTGTCATGATCGTCCCCTCCTTTTTCTGTGTTTTTATCACGCCCTCTTTATGTGGGCACATCGCTCTCTTGCCTTTGCGTGCGGCTCACCTCATCAAAAACCGCGAAGGCACGATGAGCCCTGTGAGGATGGCAACACCCTCACCCTGACATCAGTCTCCCTTCTCTTTTAGCTTTTTTTCAATAGCATCCTGATCAAAGCCCACGATGACATCGCCGTTCATGACGATCACGGGCACGGCCATCCTCCCCGAAAGGCGAACCATCTCATCCCGGGCCTGCTCATCCTGGGTTATGTCTTGTTCCTCATAACTGGCACCCTGTTGCGAAAGGAACTCCTTCGCCTTGTGACAGTAGGATCACGTCGGTGCGGTAAAAATCCTGATGTCCATGGCCCCTCCTTCTATGATTTTTTTATCCTCTGGGCCAACCGGCGGCCCAATTCCTCACAGTGGTTGAGGGCGTCTCCGTCGGGGACGAATTGGACCTGCAGATCTTCCATCACCTCCATCCCCGCGGCCTTAAGGTCCGCTGCGAGGGCCTTGGTTGTGGCCCCCTTTCCCCACCCGTAAGAGCCGAAGACCGCGGCTATCCTCCCCGTGGGACGCAGTCCCTTGATATAACAGGAGAACTCGGCCACCGAGGGGAAGACGCCATTGTTGAGGGTGGGGGAGCCGAGCGCAAGCCCCCGGGCCTCCAGAAGCTCTTTGACGATGTCCGACTTATCAGAGACGCCCAGCCGGTACATCTTGATTGGCACACCCTCCTCTACAAGACCCCGGCCGATGGCCTTGGCCATCCGCTCCGTGGACCCCCACATGGTATCGTAGACGATGAGGGCTTTCTTCTCCGTTTCCCCTCTGGCCCACTTCTCATACGTTGTCACGATTTCGGGGATGTACTTCCTCCAGATGACCCCGTGGCTTGGCCCGATGACCTCGATCTCGATCCCCCGTAAGGCCTCCAGGGCCTTGAGGACCTGCGGGCCGTAGGGCATGACGATGTTGGCATAGTACTTCTCCGCATCAGGGCGTAGCGCATCCCAACCCAGTTCATCGTCAAACCGCTCGGTGGAGGCTATGTGCTGGCCGAAGGCGTCGTTGGGGAGGAGGACCTTGTCCTCCTTGACATATGTTACCATGGAGTCCGGCCAGTGGACCATGGGCACCTCGACAAAGGTCAGGGTCTTTCCCCCCAGCTCCAGGGTGTCTCCTGTCTTGACAACCTTGAGAGGGATTGTGCCTCCATAGTGGAGCTTGAGCTCCCCTTCGGCCCTGGGGCTGCATAATACCTCCACGTTAGGGAAGGCCTCCTTGAACAGGGGCAGGGACCCCGAATGGTCCATCTCCACGTGGTTGACGATGAGATAATCAATCTTTTCAGGGGGCACGACCTCCTTGATCCTTTCCATCATCTCTTCGAAAAAGGGGGCCTTGACGGTATCCACCAGGGCGGTCTTTTCCCCCATGACGAGATAGGCGTTATAACTCGATCCCTGATGGGTGCTATATCCGTGGAAGTCCCTGATTCCCCAATCGACTGCGCCGACCCAGTAGATCCCCTTCTTTAGCTCTACCTTCATGTGTTCACCTCATTGTATTTTCTTATGCGCTATTTCTGGGGCTCGAACTCGCTCTTGCTCGCCCCGCACACCGGGCAGGTCCAGTCGTCGGGTAACTTCTCAAAGGGGGTACCGGGGGCAATGCCGCCATCCGCATCCCCCTTCGCGGGGTCGTAGATATATCCGCATACCGAACACTCATACTTTTTCATGCCCTTGTCCTCCTTTTGTTCTTTCGTTGGCTCTATGTACGTAGGGGCCGTCTTAGGGGTGGTCCCCTGCTTCACCTCATGATAATAGGCGTAGGTCATCGGTTCCGCGTCATTGAGGAGTTGCCCCTCCAGCACCTCACCCATAAAGATCGTGTGGGTCCCCGCATCAAACTCCCGTGTCACCTTTCCCTCAAGATAGCCTACGGCGTTGTCGGCAATAATGGGGCAGCCATTTGCCCCCGGCCGGTAGTTAATACCATCGAATTTATCCACGTCCCTTCCCGATTTGAACCCGAACCTCCCGATCAAGCTCGTGGGGGCGTCCTGCGAAAGGATCGAGACGGCAAAGACGCCGCTTTTTTTAATGAACTCATGGGTGAGATTTTCTTTGTTGATCGCGATGGCGAGCAGTGGTGGTTTTGAACAGACCTGCATCACCGCATTGGCCGCCTGCCCGTTGATGCGGTCTCCT
>CAYHAB010000047.1:0-4286 GCA_964354505.1 uncultured Thermodesulfobacteriota bacterium | reverse complement strand
CCTCCAACTCTATCAGGCAAAGGCCATCTCAGCCAGCGCCTTTGATGCCGCCACGACCGCCTACACGGTCGCCAAGAATGCCTATGAGGCCGCGCTGAACCGATATAAGGGAGGGCAATCCCAGGTCGAAACACTCAATGTGCAAGTAAAGAAAACCCGCATCTTCTCCCCTATCACCGGCGTGGTATTGGAGCGGAGTGTGGAGGCAGGGGAGGTAGTCTTCCCCGGGATGGTGTTGATGACCATCGGAGATCTCCGCAGTCCCTGGGTCCGCGTCTATATCAGTGAGCCGGATATCGGCAAGGTGCGCATCGGCCAGCAGGCCTTTGTGACGATTGATGCCTATCCAAAGAGAAAGTTCCCGGGGATCCTGCGCTACATCGCCAGTGAGGCGGAGTTCACTCCCAAAAACGTACAGACCCGCCAGGAGCGCGTCAAGCTCGTCTACGAGGCCAGGGTCTATCTCTCCAATGAAGAGGGTATCTTAAAGCCCGGAATGCCTGCCGACGTCTCCCTGCGCGTGGAGGAATAGGATATGGCCCTCATCCAGATCCGAGGGCTGCGGAAGAGTTTTGGGGCTGATGACGTTATCCGGGGGATCGATCTCTCCATAGAAGAGGGCGAGATCTTCGGCCTCATCGGCCCTGATGGGGCAGGCAAGAGCACCCTCATCCGGATGCTCACCGGCATCCTCGAACCCACCGGGGGAGAGATCTCCCTTCGCGGTATCGACGTCATCCGGAACCACGAGGAAGTCCGCAGTGTTGTGGGGTATATGCCCCAGACCTTTGGCCTTTACGGCCCCCTCACCGTCGAGGAGAACCTCCGTGCGGTGGCCCGTATCCACGGGGTGCGGGGAGCGGAGTTTAAGAAAAGGACCGAACGGCTCTACCGATTCAGCGGCCTGGGACCCTTTCGGGACCGCCGGGCAGCCCAGCTCTCCGGGGGGATGAGGCAGAAGTTGGGCCTTTCCTGCGTCCTGATACACCAACCCGGACTCCTCCTGCTCGACGAACCAACCGTGGGGGTAGATCCCATCTCCCGCCGGGAGTTCTGGGAAATCCTCCATACCCTCTCCGCCCAGGGGTCTACCATCCTCATCTCCACGCCCTATCTTGAGGAGGCCGAGCGGTGTCACCGCATCGCCTTCCTCCGGGAGGGAAAGATCTTGGAGGTATTGGATCCCCGAGATCTCAAAGCACACTTCCCCTATGCCGCCTGCGACATCTACGTCCCCGACCCCAGGGGGTTGCTGGAGCGCTTGCATGAACGCCTTAAACCACCCGTTGCCTTCCTCAGTGGGGATCACATCCACCTGATCTGCGAAAAGAAGACGGTTAGCTCGGGAAAGATAGAGCAGACCGTTAAGAAACTCTCCCCGGAAGGTGCACATATAAAGGAAACGATTCCCACCGTTCAGGACCTCTATTTCATCTTGGAGCGGAGAGGCAATGAGACCTGACCGCCTTCGACGCATCGCCGCCATCGCCCACATCGAAACCCTCTTGATCCTCCGGGACAAACGGAGCCTGGGACTGGCCTTTATCCTTCCCCTCTTGCTCCTCATCCTGTTTGGCTCCTCCCTCTCGTATGATGTAAAAAACATACCCCTTTCTATATGGGATCAGGATCATACCCCAGCCAGTCGAGCCCTTATTGCCGCTTTTCAGGGATCCCCCTACTACCACATCGTCGCCCTTAGAGAAGGGTACCCCGATCTCATCAGAGACCTCGACCGGGGAAAGACCCTGGTATTCATGGTTATCCCGTCCGATTTTGAAAAGCGACTGAACAGGGGACAAGAAGCCCCGGTCCAGTTCATCCTTGACGGCACCGATTCGACCACCGCCGGCATCTCTCTGGGTTATATCCAGGGGATCATGGAGAAACATAACCTTACCCTCCAGCACCAGGGCGCCCGGCGCAATACAGGGCCTCCGTTCGATCTGGCGATCAGGGTCTGGTTCAACCCGGAAATGGAGAGCCGAAACTTCATCGTGCCCGGCCTCATGGCCGTCATCCTGATGATCATTGCGGCCCTCCTGACCTCCCTCACCCTGGCCCGGGAATGGGAGACCGGCACCATGGAGACCCTTCTCTCCCTCCCCCTCAAGCCTATAGAGGTGGTTATCGGAAAGCTTGTCCCATATTTCGCCATCGGGATGATCAACATCACCATCCTCCTTTTTGCCAGCCGTTTTATCTTCCAGATCCCCATCAGGGGGAGTATCCCCCTCCTCTATCTCTTCGCCTCGGTATTCACCATTGGTGTCTTGGGTCTGGGGATATTCATCTCGGGGGTGGCAAAGAGGCAGACGTTAGCCACCCAGTTGGCCATTCTAACCACCCTGCTCCCTGCCTACCTCATCTCCGGCTATATCTTCCCGATCCGCAACATACCATTGTTCCTTCAAGGTATCAGCTATCTCGTACCAGCCCGCTACCTCATTGATGCCCTCAAGGGGATCTTCCTCAAGGGAATCGGCATCTCCATTCTCTACCCCTCCCTCCTGCTGCTTACGGCCTTTGCCGTCTTTATCGTTGGGATTGCCGCCCGCCAGGTCCCCCGGCAGATCAAGGAGAAAAAGAGATGAACCTGCATCGCATCAAGGCCTTGCTGCACAAGGAAATCAGGCAGGCCCTGAGAGATAGGAGGATGAGGATCATCATCTTCGTTGCCCCCTTGATCGAGCTCTTCCTCTTCGGTTACGCCGTCAATACCGATGTGCGGAACATCCGCACTGTCGTCTGCGATCGCAGCAACACCAGCATCAGCCGGGGGCTCGCCGACGCCTTCCAGGCCAGCGGTTATTTTCGGATCATACAAAGGATACGTGATCCCCGCGCTGCGGAACCCCTCGTGGACAAAGGGGAGGCCCAGGTCGTCCTGGTCATCCCTGAGGACTTTTCCCGTAACCTTCGCAGGGGCCGCACAGCCGCTCTACAGATGATCGTGGAGGGGACTGATTCCATCGTGGCATCCAACGCTATCTCCTACGGCAACATGATTATTACCGCCCACCTCCAAAAGCTGGCAAAGCATCCTCCTTCAAGCGCCGTGGGGATAAAAACAATTGAACGCCTCCCCCGGGTCAAGCCGGAGGCTAGGGTTTGGTTCAACCCAGACCTCAAGAGCCGCAACTTCTTCGTCCCCGGTGTCATTGCCCTCTTGCTCACCCTCGTCTCACTCATCCTGACCTCCTTCTCCATCGTGAGGGAGTGGGAGGTGGGAACAATGGAACAGCTTATCGTTACACCCCTACGACCGATTGAGTTGATCGTGGGAAAGACCACCCCCTTCTTCCTCGTGGGGCTGATCGATCTCATCTTGATCTTTCTGGTGGGGACCCTCTGGTTTCAAATCCCCTTTCGGGGGAATATCTTCCTGTTGGCCTTCTCCGCCGTCCTCTATCTGATCAACGCCCTCAGCATCGGCATCCTCATCTCTACCATCTCCCGAACCCAGCAGCAGGCGCTTATGGGGGTCTTCTTTTACCTGAATCCATCTATGTTGTTTTCCGGTTTCGTCTTTCCCATCTACAACATCCCTCTCTTGCTGCGTTGGATCGCCTACATAAATCCTCTCACCTATTTCTTGATCATCGTAAGGGGGATTTTTCTCAAAGGCGTGGGGATAACGGTCTTGTGGCCCCAGTTCCTGTTTCTGGCCATCATTGGGCCGATACTGTTGGGGATCAGCATCAAGCGATTTCACAAGAAATTAGACTAGGGGGAATGATGGAAGCAATCCTGACAGAAGGGCTCACCAAACGGTTCGGGAATTTTGTCGCCGTGGATGGGATTTCCTTTGTCGTCTCCCCGGGGGAGGTCTTCGGCTTCTTGGGCCCCAATGGGGCGGGTAAGACGACCGCCATCAGGATGCTCTGCGGCATCATCCCCCCCACCTCAGGCCGTGCTCTGGTAGGGGGAACGGACGTGGCTAAAGAACCTGAAGAAATCAGAAATAGAATCGGCTACATGTCCCAACGCTTCTCCCTCTACAAGGATCTGACCGTCTGGGAAAACCTCACCCTCTATGCAGGGATCTATGGCATCCCGGAGGAGGACATGAGCAAACGCCTCAAAGAAGTGATGGATATGTGCGCCCTCGCCGGCAAGGAAAACTCCATGGTGGAAGATCTCCCCACAGGTTGGAGACAGCGCCTGGCCCTGGGATGTGCTATCCTCCACCAGCCGGAGGTCCTCTTTCTGGATGAGCCTACGTCGGGAGTAGACCCGGCTGCCCGCCAGGCCTTTTGGGAATTGATCTATCAGCTCTCCTCCCA
>CAYHAB010000046.1:0-3467 GCA_964354505.1 uncultured Thermodesulfobacteriota bacterium | reverse complement strand
CCATGGCCTCAAAAATAAAGTTTGCGTCATCCTCTATAGTACAATCCCTTTCCTGTAAGAGGCAGGCGGCACACCCCCTACAGGGCTTCACTTCGTAATCGGTGAGACGAAGGATCTTGACCTCGGCCCCTTCTTCCTCGGCTCCTTTGAGGGCTTCCTTGGTGAGGATCTCCGCATTGCCGAGCTTGCGCACACTCCCCGCCAGTCCCAAGACCTTCATTGTTTTTTTCCTCCGTCCTTTTTGATTCCTATAGCATCTCATGAAGGGTTCGTCAACATAATGAAGGTCAAAGACTTGAGTAATGTTTTTTTATAAACGGGTTGACAAGTGTGAATAATGATGTATGATCTTTTTCTATAAAAGCGATGTCTAGGGTAGGGTTAAGGAGCGATGATTACTCTTTCGGCGTAAATATAATACTTTAAGTGGAGGGTCTATCATGTCCAAGGCAAAAAAAGGTGATTTTTTTGATGACTTGGAGGGGATGTCTGCCCAGGAAAGGGAGAAATATCAGACCAAGAGGTTGAGAGAGACCCTCGAACATGTCTACCACAATGCCCCTTCGGCCAAGGATATCTTCGATCGAGCAGGTATTAAGCCTTCTGATGTTCGCACGGCAAAGGATCTCGAGAAGCTCCCCATCACCAGAAAAGGTGATCTTATCGAACTCCAAAAGGCCAAGCCGCCCTATGGCGGATTTTTAGCCGTTCCCCCCGACAAGGTCGAACGAATCTTCGTTACTCCCGGTCCCATCTATGGTCCTCATCATGCCGAGGGTATCAGCTGGTTTGGCAAGACGATATATGCCGCCGGATTTAGGAAGGGTGATATTGTGATTAATACTCCGACCTATCACATGTCTCCCGCCGGCGTGCTCTTTCACGAAGGGGTACGGGCCTGTGGTGCAACAGTGATTCCGGCAGGAGTGGGGAGTACCGATGCGCAGATCAAAACGATGCTCGACCTAAAGGTTACCGGATATACCGGGATGCCCAGCTTCTTGATGACCATTATCAAGGGGGCCGAGGAGATGGGCCATGATTTTCGTCGGGATTTCGCTCTCAAGCGCGCCTGGTTTACCGGTGAGATGCTCGCTCCCTCCATGAGAAAGGACCTTGAAGACAAATACGGCATTGATACCTATCAGGGCTATGCGGTGACCGATCTCGGCGGTTGCGTGGCCTACGAATGTAGCGAGAAATCAGGCATGCACTTCATGGATGAATACGTCATAGAAATAGTCGATCCCGATACTGGTAAACAGCTGCCGCAAGGCGAGGTGGGCGAGATTGTTGCCACGCCGATCCACAATCCTGTCTGGGGCGTGATACACTACGGCACCGGTGATATGTCTTCATATATTACAGAGTCTTGCCCTTGTGGTAGAACGTCCTACCGAATCACCGGCATCGTTGGTCGGAGGGCGGACGCGGTCAAGGTTCGGGGCATGTTCGTCATAGCCAAGCAGGCAGAGCAGGCGCTCTCTGAGTTCGATCAAATATCTCAGTTCCAGTTGATTGTAGGACGCAAGGGTGAGCGCGATGAGCTTGTCTTGAAGCTTGAACTGATGGATGAATCAATAGACAAAGATCAGTTGTCAGGCCGTGTGCTCGAACGGTTTCCGCAGATATGCCGTGTGAGACCGGATAAAATAGAATGGGTGGCCAAGGGAACTATTCCCAAAGAGCGCCAGACGATAGTAGATGAGAGGAAGTGGGAATAAAAGAAAAGCTTGGCATTTTTCGCGATGTGGTGCTAACATCCGTTAACAACCAAGAAGAACCATAAGCAAAATAAGTAATAATTGTAAGCAATCAATAGATCGAGCAAAAAAGTTTTTTTGGGGGTTGACAATTTTTTATAATCTTGGTATATATTATAATGGCAAAAAAAAGAGAAAACGAGAAAAGGAGGTGCCGGAAGATTTTGAAGGTGGGTTAGGTGAATGCATCTGTACCATTAACCTTGTAAAAATTAATTAAGGAGGGGCGGATCATGCGCAAGGTAATTATATTAGCTCTTATCGGTGTATTTGTTTGTTCCGTTTTAGCCATTGGGGCATGGGCCCAGCAGGAGGAGGTAAAGCCCATAAAGGTTGGAGCAGTTATCAACTTGACCGGTCCAGCCTCCACGTGGGGACAGTACCACGCCCGAGGTCACCGGGACTATTTCCGCTATGTCAATGAGAAAAAGAAAGGTGTTGGCGGCAGACTGATCGACCTAACGGTGGTCGATCATGCCTACCAAGTCCCTGAAGCAGTTAAATTCGTTAAAAAATTCTGTGCTCAGGACAAGATGGACATGATTGCCACCTGGGACGCCGGCTCAGGCATCCAGGCAAAGCCGATTATCCAGGAGTACATGACGCCGTGCATTAACTATTCTACCTTTCAGGGACTTTGGAAGCCGCCTATAGATTATATGTATCTTCCGTTCGGCAGCTATGTCCTGGACTCTCAGGCCGTTCTGGAGTACATCCTCGCCATCCATAAGGGCAAAGAAGCTCCCAAGGTCGGCCTCCTGACGTACGACAATACCTATGGGAAGTCCATCCATGACCCCAGCAAGGAGTATGCAGCCAAGAATAAGGTCAATATTGTTGCGATAGAGCAATTCCCCACCAAGACGGTAGATCTGAGGGTCAACATGGCCCGGCTTCAGAAGCAAGGGGCCGAGTATATCTTCCTCCAGGTCCTCCCGGCCCACATTGTCTTTGCCCTGAGGGATGCGGATGCCATTGGCTACAAGGTGCCCTTCTTCGGAACCTGGACCGCCACAGACCCGGATTTCTTCAAGATGGGAAAAGACCTGATCAAAGAGCGGCTATTCATGCAGTTCTCGGGGGGTCTCCCCTCGGATAACGTGCCGGGGGTGCAGCTCATGATGGAAGTAGGAAAGTACAGTAATATTAAACAGTTCGATACATCATACTGGGAAGGCGTTGTCGTCGCCATGATCATGGAGAGGGCATTTCAGCGCGCCCACGAGAAGTATGGTAAGATAACTAAAAAGACGATTAATATGGCCATGGAGTCCTTCCGCGATGAGGATTTTGGGGGGTTGATTCCCAAGACCTCCTACTCCAAGGATAACCATGAGGGCTCATTTGTGGCCAGGATCGTGCAGATCCACGCGAATGGTGACTATTCGCCCATGACCAACTTCTTTGTTCCCGGTAAAGGGCAAATAAAAGTGCTTGCTAAAGCGGCGTCTAAACCAGCGCCTGCTAAACCAGCGCCTGCTAAACCAGCGGCGCCGGCTACAAAGAAGTAATGCTTGAAGAAGAATTGAGATAATGAAGGCTTTTAGAGGCGAACCAAGTATATTTGCTTCCGCTCAGCCCGACGCCCGTCGGGCTGAGCTGGAGGTGCAGAATCTATCGTTGAGTTTTGGGGGTCTGGTAGCCCTCCAAGATATTAGTCTCCACGTCAGCACGGGCGAGTTAGTTGCCATTATCGGACCCAAC
>CAYHAB010000045.1:0-2518 GCA_964354505.1 uncultured Thermodesulfobacteriota bacterium | reverse complement strand
GTGGCCCTTGCGCTCTTCATGCCTCAGTTCCAACTGGCGCGAGACAGGGCATGGTCAGCAGGGGTGTTCGAGAGGATCAAGCTTACCCTTGCCAAATTTGAATTGAGCGCCAAGACCATAGAGAAGGCCTATACCCACATCCAGCAGTTTGACGAGGAGCACCGCAAGAGGGCCGATGAGATACAGGAGATAACGAGGAAAAAGGAGAACTTGGCACAAAGTATAGCTGACGTGCGGAACAGGGCCATACCGGATGAGGAAAAGAAGATCAAGGACGCGCAAGGGGTAATAGATGAGATCAGCAGAAAATCAGGGGCCGAATCGATGCAGGCTTACCAGCAGCAACTGCAATCAAGGCAGCAGTGTGAGCAATCAATAGGGGAAGAACGAGGCATCTTACGGAACCTCTTGGGGGCAAAGGGCGAAATACTGAAGGATAACATTGCATTCTGGCAACAAGGGCTGAAGGCCCTTGAGCAGTATCGGCATTCACCGCACGACCTCGAATACGATGAGGGCGCCATTACCGCATTAAAGGATGCAAAGAGCGCGGCGGAAGCAGGGCTATCCGCCTCACACGATAAGATGGCCGCGTTCCGAAAACGCCTCGAAGAAATCGAGAGAGAGGCGAACAAGGTCCTTCAGTCGGAAACTGATTACCTTCACTGCAAGACGACCGTTGATTTAGAAGCCGTTCGAGAAAAACTCCAGGAATTTGCAAAAAGCAATGAAAGCACAAGGGACGCGGCCTTAAAGGTCATGACTATTTTTGAGGAGATCGAAGCAAAAGAGAGGAAAAAGGTCGCGGAGCTCTTCGGCGCAGAGAGCCCGGTGGCGAACTATTTTAGCGAGATAACAGACGGGCTCTACGATGCCGTGCTCTTCAATCAGGAAAAGGGGTGTATCGATGTAAGGCGTAAGGACGGCGTGATGCTGGAAGCGGAGAAGTTATCGGGGGGCGCCTACGACCAATTGTATCTCTCCATCCGCCTCGCCCTTGGCGAGAAGATCTTGGAGGGCAGGAAGGGATTCTTCATCATGGATGATCCCTTTGTCAAGGCAGATCCCGTGAGATTGGGGAGACAAATCTCGATGCTCAGGAGGATTGCCGAGTCGGGATGGCAAATCATCTATTTCAGCGCAAAGGGTGAGATGAGGGATATCCTCAAGCAGCCGATAAAGAGTGGCGCGGTTAATTACGTTGAAATTCAAGGGATCTTCTCATAAGATAGCATATCGTGACCATATCTTTTTAGTGCCGACACCATAAATATTTTCATGCAATTTGGTTGACATTTCATGAATAGGTGTGTATCGTTATTCGAGGAGGTGCAATCATGGCTATCCTGCAAGTTCGAGATATAGATGATAGATTATACGCTTCCCTCAAAAAGCTTGCGCAATCAGAAAATCGTTCATTAAGTCAGGAGGTTATCTCTATTTTAGAGAAATATCTATTGAATCCGGCTCTATTTAAAAATAACCCTACCAGGGAGTTTTTATCGCTATCGGGTTCGTGGGACGACGACCGGAAAGCTGACGAGATTATTGATGACATAAAAAAGAAGAATAGAAGGAACAGCAAGCGATTTGGGGTAGAGCATGTCGTATTTGATTGATACCGATATTATCATCTACAGCATAAAAGGAAACAGTATTGTTCAGAGTCGTTTTTTACAGAATGAGCATATTCCTAAAGAGATTTCCGTCATTACCTATGGCGAATTGCTTTTTGGCGCGAAGAAGTCAAAGAATGTAGAGAAGAACCTTGCCGTTGTCTACCGGATAAAGGAGTTATTCCCTATTTTTGGCATAGATAAAGCAGTTATAGAAACGTTTAGCGACATAAAAGCCGCTATTCAAAAAGCCGGTAGCCCTGTAGATGATATGGATCTATTAATTGCTTCTACTGCCCTGACGATGAATTATACATTAGTAACAAGCAATGAAAAACACTTTCGCAGGATTAAGGGATTAAAGATAGAGAATTGGAGTAAAGAATAAATAGAAGAGAAAGGGTTTGACTTTTCCCATTCTCTCGGGGTACCATAGCCAGTATCCCGGAGATGCCAGATGCAGAATTTATGGGCCCCATGGAGAATATCGTATATTTTAAACAACAAAGAGGACGGCTGCATCTTCTGTAACAGACAGCACGAGGGGAATGAGCACGAGCGCCTTGTCCTCCACCGGGGAAAACACACCATCGTCATGTTAAATAAATATCCGTATAATAACGGCCACCTGATGGTCGCCCCCAAGCGCCACGTTGGATACCTGGAAGATCTGAGGCCGGAAGAGATGAACGACCTCATGACCGCCATCCAGCGCTGTGTCGCCCTCCTCAAAAAGGTCCTCACCCCCCATGGGTTCAATATCGGGGCCAATCTGGGGAAGGTGGCAGGGGCAGGGGTTGAGGACCATCTCCATTTCCACATCGTCCCCCGGTGGGAGGGGGATACCAATTTCATGCCGGTCATGGCGGATACGCGCGTCATCCCCGAGCACCTGGCGGAGA
>CAYHAB010000044.1:0-6914 GCA_964354505.1 uncultured Thermodesulfobacteriota bacterium | reverse complement strand
CCTTCACCTACACCCCCTGAAAAGGCAGAACCCCCCCGTGAGGAGAGGCACCCAGAGGTTGTGGAAACGGTGCACGGTGTTGAGGCCCTGACCGAGAAGGAAAAGAAGGAACGGAAGGCCAAGAGGGAGCAAGAGGAGCTTGAAGAGAAGGCCCGGAAGAAGTTCAGAAGGCACAGGGAGGTTATTACCATTGAAGACGAGGAGCTTGAAGCGGTCCCCGTCTCGCGAAGAAGAGAGCGGGTCTTTACCGCACCCAAGCCTGCCAAAAGGAATGTAGTTACCCGCCCACGCCTCAAGACCCAGATCACTACTCCTAAGGCCATCAAAAAGGTTATCAAGATCACCGAGGTGATCTCGGTAGGAGAGTTGGCCCAGCGGATGGGGGCCAAGGTAGGGGAGGTGGGCAGGAAGTTGATGGAACTGGGTGTGATGACCACCATCAATCAGACTATCGATGTGGATACCGCTGCATTGTTGGCCACTGAATTCGGCTATGAGGTGGAGAACGTTGCCATCGATGTTGAAAAGATCCTACAACGGGTTGACGATCCCTCTGACAAACTCCTTCCCCGGCCTCCTGTGGTCACTATTATGGGGCATGTGGACCACGGGAAGACCCTGTTACTCGATGCCATCAGGAAGTCCCACCTCGTCGAAGAAGAAGCCGGGGGCATCACCCAGCACATCGGTGCCTATAAGGTTGAACTTGATAAGGGGACCATCGTCTTTATCGACACCCCGGGACACGAGGCATTCACCGCCATGCGGGCCAGGGGAGCCCAGGTGACGGACATCGTGGTGCTGGTGGTGGCGGCTGACGATGGAGTAATGCCACAAACCGTTGAAGCCGTCGATCATGCCAAGGCCGCCGGAGTCCCCATTATCGTGGCTGTCAACAAGATAGATAAACCTGAAGCAGACCCGGAAAAGGCAAAACGAGACCTGACCGAATTGGGCCTCGCCCCTGAGGAATGGGGGGGGCATACCCTCTATTCGCAAGTATCCGCAAAAAAACGAACGGGAATAGATGATCTCTTGACATTGATCCTCCTGCAGGCGGAGATGTTGGACCTCAAGGAGAACCCCGACAAACTCGCCAGAGGCGTCGTTGTTGAGGCCCGGTTAGATAGGGGGCGCGGTCCGGTGGGGACTGTGCTGGTTCAAGAGGGGACCCTTAAGACCGGTGATATCTTTGTTTCCGGGGACACCTATGGCAGGGTAAAGGCCATGCTGGATGAGCGAGGGAAGCAATTGCAAACCGCGGGGCCGGCTACGCCTGTAGAGGTGGTTGGTTTCACCGAGATACCCGATGCCGGGGATGAATATATCTGTGTGGAGAGCGAAAAGGTGGCCAAAGAGGTAAGCCTCCATCTCCAGAAGCGGTTACGGGGTGAGACAGGGGTAAGGCCAGAACCGCTATCCCTAGAGGATCTCTATGATCGTATCCAGCAGGGTGAGATGAAGGAGTTACGGGTGGTCCTCAAGGGTGATACTCATGGCTCCATCCAGGCCATACAGGAGGCCCTGGAGAGGTTGAGTACTGACGAGGTCAAGATTGAGGTCATCCATCAGGGTGTCGGGGGGATCTCCGAGACCGATGTTAACCTGGCAGCCGCCTCCGATGCTGTGATCGTTGGGTTTAACGTATCCCCCCTCGGCAAGGCGAAGAGAGTGGCTGAGCAGGAGCAGGTGGATATCAGGGTCTACAATATCATCTATGAGGTCATCGAAGATGTTGAAAAGGCCCTGAAAGGGTTACTCGGACCGATCAAGAAAGAGGTCATCCTTGGCAGGGCTGAGGTGAGGGAGGTCTTCCGCGTCTCCAAGATCGGCGTGGTGGCCGGTAGTTATGTGACCGAGGGGAAATTGGTCAGGGGCGCGGATGTGCGGCTCTTCAGAAATGGTGAAGTGGTGTATGAGGGAAAGGTCTCCTCACTGAAACGATTCAAGGACGATGCGAGAGAGGTCCAGGCCGGCTATGAATGCGGTGTCGGGGTTGATGAGTACGAAGATTGGGAAGCCGGGGATACCATCGAAGCCTTTACGTACGAAGAGATAGCACGTTAGATGGATAGGTGAGATGGTGGTCGGGGTATGCCATCTTGATCTCGTTCTCCCCCAAGGATCCTCGTTAAAGGGGAAGAGGCAGGTCATCAAGAGCCTCATGACAAGGGTAAGGAATAAGTTCAATGTCTCCATCTCCGAAGTGGGCGGACAGGATCTCTGGCAGCGGGCTCGCGTGGGTATATGTCTGGTGGGAGCGGATAAACGGTTTATCAATTCCTCCCTCGATAAAGTAATCGATTACATAGAGGGCTTGGGTTTGCTGGAGGTGGTCAGTTCGAAGGTGGAGTTTTTGCACTTTAACTATGATGAGGTTTAAGAGGTCAGAAAAGGTGGGTGATCAGATCAGGGTGGAGATTTCAGAGATCCTTCTCAGAGAACTGAAAGATCCGCGGATAGGATTTATCACCATTACCAAGGTTGCCGTTTCCGATGATCTCAGAATAGCCAAGATTTACTACAGCATCTTTGGAGGAGAGCGGGAGAAAGAGGAGTCGTACAAGGGATTGGAGAGCGCCAAGGGTTATATTAAGAGGGAGCTGGGCAGGAGGATGCGGCTCAAATATATGCCCGACATCACTTTTATGTTTGATGACTCGTTGGAATATGGCGAACACATTGAGGAGCTCTTGCGGGACGTGAAGGATACGGGCGAGGGGCATTAATGAGCGAGTTATCCCGAGGGGTGAACGGCATCTTCGTCGTGGATAAACCAGCGGGGATTACTTCGTACGATGTGGTGCGTAAGCTCAAGAGGGTGATGCCAGGTGTGAAGACGGGTTATCTGGGGACCCTCGATCCCCTGGCTACGGGGGTGCTCCCCATATTGTTGGGAGAAGGGACCAAACTTGCCCCCTTCTTAGAAGCCGGGAAGAAGATTTATGAGGCCACCCTTCACCTGGGGGTGATTACAGACACCCAGGACAGAGAGGGGAAGGTCCTCCAATCTGTGGATGTGGGCGGCTATGATCTCTCTCCCCAGAACGTAGAAGGAGTTATTCAGGGTTTCAGGGGGCGGATCATGCAGCTTCCCCCCATGTACTCCGCCCTGAAACAGGGAGGCGAGCCCCTCTACAAGCTGGCGCGCAGGGGGGAAGAGGTCCAACGGGCCCCCCGTGAGGTGGAGATATATGAGCTTCAGGCAACGGATATCAAGCCCCCCTATTTCCATCTCCACATCAAGTGCTCCAAGGGGACGTACATCCGCACCTTGGCCCATGATATCGGAGGGGCGCTTGGTTGCGGCGCTCACCTGGCCGAGCTACGCCGGATACGAAACGGACCCTTCTGCATCGAGGATGCCCTCCCTGTGGACGATATCGAGCGGTTGCTCAACACGGGGGAACTACAGGAGCGAATCCTCACCCTTGCCCAGGCCATGGACTTTTTGCCTGCCGTCGAGGTGGGAGATGCAGATGCCCTCCAGATCAGCAACGGGCAGGTCATCACCCTCGAGGGCCTTCAACACGAGGCCGAGGAAGATGGGCAGGTAGTGAGGGTTGTGGCAAGAAAGGGGGGAGGGCTCATCGCTGTGGGGGGTATTCAGAAAGAAAAAGAGGTGCTTGTGGTCAGACCCCTGCGGGTCTTTCACGAAGCCATATTTACAAAAAGGCCGCCGTATGGTAGAGATACAGTTCACACTATGGCTGATCAAGGAGGAAGGTAAATGGTTTTGGAAGTCGAGAAGAAGAAGGGGATCGTAGAGAAATTCAAGTTGCACGAGAAAGATACCGGCTCACCCGAGGTGCAGATTGCACTGCTCACCGAGAGGATTAACTATCTGACAGAGCACTTCAAGACACACAAGAAAGACCATCACTCACGGCAGGGTCTCCTGAAGATGGTTAGCTTGAGAAGGTCCCTCCTCGATTATCTCAAACGCCATGATACAGAGCGCTACCGAACATTGATTGAACAGCTGGGGATCAGGAAATAGCACCTGGATTCCTGAGAGGAGATATATTCCATGTATAATAAGATTGAACGAGAATGGGCTGGGCGGACTCTTTCCATTGAGGCGGAAAAGGTCGCCAAGCAGGCCGATGGTGCCGTCCTCATCCATTATGGAGAGACCGTTGTTCTGGTGACGGCAGTGAGTACCAGAGAGGTGAGGGAGGGTATTGATTTCTTTCCCCTCCTGGCAAACTATATGGAGATGACCTACGCGGCTGGGCGGATCCCCGGAGGCTTCTTTAAGAGGGAGGGGCGTCCGACTGACCGTGAGATCCTCTCTTCCCGTCTGATCGATAGGGGCATCAGGCCCCTCTTTCCGAAGGGGTTCCGCAACGAGACACAGGTGGTTGCTACGGTGCTTTCTTCGGACAGGCAAAACGATCCCTCCATCCTGGGGATCATCGGGGCCTCGGCTGCCCTGCAGATATCGGACATCCCCTTTGAGGGCCCCCTCGCTGGGGTCAAGGTAGGGAGAATAGACGGGGCTTTTGTCATCAACCCCACGACCGATGATATGGCCAGGAGCGATCTCGACCTCATCGTGTCGGGGAACCGCCAGGGTGTGGTGATGGTGGAGGGTGGCGGGGGGATCGTTGATGAGGAAGCTGTCCTCGGGGCGATTTTCTCCGGCTATGAGGCCCTTAAGCCGATCCTCGACATGCAGGACGAACTCAAAGGGCTCTGCGGAAAAACAAAGAGGGTGTATGCTCCCCTGGAAGAAGGCGGTCCTCTCCGGGATGAGGTGCAGGGTTTTGTGAAGCCACTCTTCAAAGGGGCCTTCCAGATCCTGAACAAAATTGAACGCAGGGACAAGATGCAGGATATCGTAAAAGAGGCCGTGGAGCGATTTGGCGGCCATGAGGGGAAGTCCGCCTCCGTGGTGCGGAGGGCCTGCGAGGATGCCGAGCGGGAGATAGTGCGCACCCCCATCTTTCAAGAGCAGAAACGCTTCGACGGCAGGGGAGTTGCAGACATCAGGCCCATTAGCTGCGAGGTTGGCCTGTTGCCCCGGACCCATGGCTCGTCCCTCTTCACCAGGGGTGAGACGCAAGTCATGGCCGTTACGACCTTCGGCACCTCCGAGGATGAAAAGAAGGTAGAGTCCCTCCTAGGAGGGGACCTCTACAAGACCTTCATGCTCCACTACAACTTTCCCCCGTTCTCCGTCGGCGAGGTCTCCTTTATACGGGCACCCAGCCGGCGGGAGGTGGGACACGGCTTCTTGGCCGAGCGGGCCCTCTTGCCTATTCTGCCTTCGGCTGAAGAGTTTCCCTACACTATTCGTGTGGTCTCGGAGGTTTTGGAGTCCAACGGCTCTTCCTCCATGGCCACGGTGTGCGGCAGCTGTCTCTCCCTGATGGATGCCGGGGTTCCCATTAAGGCCTTGGTGGCAGGCATCGCCATGGGACTCATGAAGGGGGAGAACCAGGTGGCCATACTGACCGACATCGCCGGGGATGAGGATCATCACGGCGATATGGACTTCAAGGTGGCCGGAACTGCAGAGGGGATTACCGCCCTTCAGATGGATGTGAAGGTGCCTGGCCTCGGCAAGGCAATTATGGAACAGGCACTCAACCAGGCCCGTCAGGCCCGGCTCACCGTCCTCGACGTCATGAGCAGGACGCTCGATAAGCCGCGCTCGGATCTCTCCAAATACGCCCCTCGCATCGTGACCATCCACATCAACCCGGACCGGATCAGGGATGTCGTCGGCCCCCTGGGGAAGAATATTAGGGCTATCGTAGCGAAGACCGGGGCGAAGATAGACATCGAAGATACCGGGTCCGTGAAGATCGCCTCGTCATCCGCCGAGTCCATCGAACAGGCCATCGCCCTGGTCAAGGGGTATTCTCAGGATGCTGAGGTGGGGGAGGTCTATACGGGAAAGGTCAAGAAGATCGTGGATTTCGGCGCCTTTGTGGAGATCCTGCCCGGGATTGACGGCCTGGTCCACATATCGCAGCTTGCCCGAGAGCGGGTGGCTAAGGTCTCCGATGTCCTCAAGGTGGGGGATGAGATTCAGGTAAAGGTCATTGAGATCGACAGCAATGGTAAGATCAGGCTGAGCCGCCGGGCGTTACTCGGAGAGGAAGGGCGAACAGGGGATTATTAACGGGAAAAGAGGTGAAAAGCCTGATAATCCTCTCTTTTAACAATTGAGGAGCAAAAAGACCGCAGGAGTCGGTCTTTTTTTGTGAGTGATGGAACACTATCAGAAGACCAGGTTGGATAATGGCATCCGCGTTGTGACCGAGGCCCTCCCGAGCTTGGATTCGGTATCCCTCGGTATCTGGATCACGACCGGGTCCAGAGATGAGGGGGTTGGTGAGCATGGCCTCTCTCATTTTATCGAGCATCTCCTTTTCAAGGGAACAGAGAGCAGAAGCGCCTTCGATATAAGCAGGGAGATTGAGTCTGTGGGGGGGAGTATTAACGCCTTCACTGGAAAGGAATATACCTGCTTCCACGCCAAGGTTCTCAAGCGAGACGCCGCTCTGGCCGTCGATATATTGGCCGATATCGTCGCCAACTCCGTCTTTGCCCCCCAGGAGATAGAGCGGGAACGGATGGTTGTCGTGCAGGAGATAAAGATGGTTGAGGATACGCCCGACGACTATATCCACGACCTCTTTTACCGCTCCTTTTGGGGAGATCATCCCCTTGGGTATCCCATAACGGGGGTAATGGAGAACGTCCTTTTATTCCAACGTGAGGGGATCATCGCCTTTTTACAGAGTCATTACACCCCCGATAGAATGATCGTGGCCGCCGCAGGTGATCTGGAACACCGGCAGATGGTGGATTTGGTCAAGACCCATCTCGGCCATTTGCAACCTTCCACCTCTCCATCGCAGCGGCAAGGGACGCAGGGAGGGCGATCCCGCATGGAGGTT
>CAYHAB010000043.1:0-3217 GCA_964354505.1 uncultured Thermodesulfobacteriota bacterium | reverse complement strand
GGTCCCTTGGGGTCGGACCAGGTCCCTTGGGGTCGGACCACGCTAACCTCTTGATATCCAAGAGATATCATCCCAAAAGTACATGTTTTCAAGCCTTAAAATATCATTTTGGCGGTTAAAAGTGAACCTATACGGCTCAGTCACTTCCCGCGGTTGATAGGTTCCGTCTCCCCCAACGACCCCACGCCCGCGCGCCTTCATGCCAAGCTTCTCCTTGGTATCTTCTATAAACAGTTTACTCCTCCTACCGCCCCATATTCCGATCTTTTCTAAGATGACCGTCGGGGAAACCGTTTGGACTTTGTCCTCCGCCTCGGCGTGGCTCCCTTGAGGGATTCGGCCTCCACGAAAATCTTTTTCACCGCGGGGAGTTGTTTCTGGATTCTCCGCTCCACCTTGTCAATGGCCTCCTCCACCTGATCTGTGCTGAGGCCGTTCGCAAAGTTGATGTCGATGTTGACCAGGATATCCTCAGGTCCCAGGTGCATGGTCAGTAAATTCAGCACCTCTTTGACCTCAGGCACGCTGGCAATGGCCGCCTTGATTTTTCTTAAGTCGGTTGCCGATACCCCTTCCCCGATCAAGAGGCTCTTGGTCTCATAGAAGAGCACCACGGCCACCAGGGCCAGGATGATGCCGATGATGATGGAGGCCGCGCCGTCAAAGACGGGATTTTTGGTGAGAGAGGAAAGGAGGATGCCCCCGAAAGCGATAGCGAGTCCGAAGATGGCGGCGGAGTCCTCCAGGAAGATGATGAAGAGGGCTGGTGCCTTGGATTCACGGATGGTCCTGAAGACCCCCCGTCTTTTAATTGTCCCCCTCAGTTC
This sequence comes from uncultured Thermodesulfobacteriota bacterium, assembly GCA_964354505.1. Lineage (GTDB taxonomy): Bacteria > Desulfobacterota > B13-G15 > B13-G15 > RBG-16-54-18 > RBG-13-52-11. The sequence continues at coordinate 2,390 of CAYHAB010000043.1, read as the reverse complement.
CCGGAAGGCGATGCGCCAGGAAAAACCGTCAAACAAGAACGAGAGGGTGAGGACGAGATATCCCCAAACTGCGTGTCGCAAAGGTTCCGGGTGGAGGATCTTGGTGATCCCCTCGTGTACGGAGAAGATGGCCCCGATGATGAAGATGGAGAGGGAGACGGCAAAGGACCAGAAATATCGTTCCTTGCTATAGCCAAAAGGGTGGCTTCGGTCGGCGGGGCGGGCGCCCAATCTTATTCCCAGCAGGAGAAAGGCTTGGTTGATTGTGTCGGCCAGGGAGTGAAAGCCCTCGGCCAACAGGGCGGAGCTGTTGATAAAGACGGCGACAATGAACTTCATCAGGGCGATAAGGATATTGGCCGTCAAGGCCGCTATCACCGCTTGTTTTGTCCTGAAGGCCGTTGTTGTTGAATCCGCTACCATCCAGTTTTCAGAGCTCCTCTATGGTGCAGACTATCTTTGTCTTTTTTATCTCCCTGCTGTGTTCCTTCATGGCGTGTTATCTGCCATTCCCCCTTCTATAAAAAGGGGAGTTTTTCACCCTTGCGGTACACCAGGGCCTGGCAGGTGGCCACCAGTTGCCCTTTTGCATCGGTCACGTTGATGAGATAAGAGGCGGTGCGGCGGGTAAGGCTTACCTCTCGCGCCTCGGCACGCAGGAGGGTCCCCACCCGGGGAGCGCTGATGTAGGTGATGTTCATGTTCAAGGCGACTGCTACGGTCCCGTGGGAATTGGAGGCCGTTTCAAAGGCCTCGTCGATGAGGGCGAATATCGCCCCACCATGGGCCATTTTATGGATGTTCTCCATCTCCGGGCGAAAGGTCATTTCGACGATGGAGTGTCCCGGCCCGATATCCTTTAACTCTATCCCCAACAGCCGTGCGAAGGGTTCCTCTTTTACTCTCCGAATGATACTCTCCAAGACTTCTTTCACTCGATCATCCTCCTTGCTCGACAAACGATGGAAAAAAGGCCTATTCCCTTCTCTCGTGAATAGGCCCTCTCTCTCCGATCTCGGTTGTCCTTCACACCTTCGGGGTAAGGTTGCTCCCTTTTTCTTCTTGTTTTGTTTCCGTGCCGGGCGATGGTTTTATCTCTTTAGATCTCAAGCCTGTCTCCATTTTGTCCAGGACATCTGCTGTCTTTTCCCGCAGGGAGGTGGTTGCCTTGATGATGGCATCACCGATTTGGGTGAGGACTTCGCCTTGTTTCTTAACATCCCCGAGCCCACCCACCTTTTGATAGGCCAAGAAGGCGAAGATGAAGGCGATGATAGAAATGAACAATGCGAGGCCTGCCGCCATATTTCTTGTACCCCCCCTCTTTATGCTCTAATAAATTACACTCTTGCGGCAATGATAAGTCCCACGATACTCCTCGTCAGAAAGGATCCTCGGGTGATCAATGCCGTGGATCGTTAGTTCTCTAAAAAGAGGAACTTCACCTTCCCGGGGTGGGTATTGAAAATACGTAGATGGGAATGACAATAACATGGACTCTGAGGGTGATGCGTGTCCTGACCTACCTATCTACCTCTTTTCCCAGTGCTTGAGGTGAATACCCTCTTGTATATATCATTAACATACTTGAGGTGGATGTTCAAGTCGAAGATACTATGGATCTCTTTCTCACTCAGGATATGGGCGATATCCGCGTCTTCCCGGATTAATCGACCAAAATCCTCCCCCTCCTCCCTCCACGCCTTCATGGCATTCCGTTGTACCCACCGGTAGGCATCCCCTCGTGCAACACCCTTTCTGATGAGGGTCGATAGGACCTGCTGGGAGGCAATGAGCCCCCTGGTCAAATCGAGGTTTTTCCTCATCCTCTCGGGATATACCACCAGCCCCCTGACGATGTGGGTGAAGCGTGCCAGCATATAGTCTGTAAGAATGGTGCTGTCCGGAGCGATGACCCTCTCCACTGAAGAGTGGCTGATATCCCTCTCGTGCCAGAGGGGGATGTTTTCCATCGCGGCCAAGGAGTTGGCCCTCACCAGCCGGGCCAGCCCCGAGAGGTTCTCCGTCCCGATGGGGTTTCTCTTGTGGGGCATGGCCGAAGAGCCTTTTTGACCTTCGACAAAGGGCTCCTCCGCCTCCAAGACCTCGGTGCGCTGCAGGTGGCGGATCTCCACGGAGAACTTTTCAATGGAAGAGGCAAGCAGCGCCAGGGTTGTGAAGAACTCGGCATGCCTGTCTCGCTGGATGATCTGCGAGGATACAGGGGCGGGAGTAAGCCCCAGTTTTTTGCAGACATATTCTTCCACCGCAGGGGGGGCGTTGGCAAAGGTGCCCACGGCCCCCGATAATTTGCCCACGCTGATGGAGTCTTGAGCCCGTTCCATCCGCTCTCGGTGCCTGCGCATCTCTTCATACCAGAGGGCCATCTT
>CAYHAB010000042.1:0-7480 GCA_964354505.1 uncultured Thermodesulfobacteriota bacterium | reverse complement strand
CAGTTTCAACTCGAGTTGGATCATATCGCCCTTTTGAAATTTCATCTTGTCGAAGAAGTGCAGCAGATCCCATTCCTTCCAGCTCACAAAGGTATAAATGGTATCCACACCTACCTTCTTTAAATTGCTCATCATCTCTTTGAACAAAACCCTGGCGATCCCTTTTCTCTGATAATCAGGATGGATTCCGATGGTATCTATCCACCCTACCGTACTGGAGACTCCATATTCCCATCCGCTTGCATCCCCCATGATAAAACCAATTACCTTACCATTCATTTCAGCAACCAAAGAAGTCAGGGGCGATCTGTTCTCTGAAATCTCTATTTTCATACTCCAGTACTCCGGCCTCTCCTTTCCCAATATCGCTTTGTCTATCGCAACGATGGCATCCAGATCGCCGTAGGCCAAGGCCCGTATCTTTACTGGTTCCATAAGATCCTTTGCTCCCCCCTTCCTTTTTAATTTATAAAAAGTACTATTATAAATAATAGCAAGAGTTTAGAATATGTCAAGAAAGCAATTAATCTGCAAACACAGATTAAGATGGATGTTGGTTCCCGACGGCATAAATTTTTGAAGATACAGATTAAAAAGGTTGGATTATATACAGTATGTCTTTAAGCAGGCAGTGCGATTTTCCCTGCATATTTAAGAACATATGAATGCCGGAGCACCTATGATTGCTATCCCCTTCAAGACCAGAGCACCTGCCTCTTGAGCAAGACATATCCCATCAGACCGATCCCCAGCAGAGAGCAAATGATAGCGAAGAGGTCTCCATGCCTTGTATAGAAGGTCATTGTACGAGCCTTAAATTCTATCTCCTCCGTCAACACCACCGAGGTAAAGATACCACCGGACGTTTTGATCCTCCCCCATGGATCGATGAATGCGCTTACACCGGTGTTGGCCGCCCTCACCAGCCATATTCGGTTTTCGATGGATCTGAAAGTAGCCTGGGCAAGGTGCTGATAGGGCGCTGATGTTCTGCCGAACCACGCATCATTGGTGATAGTCACCATGAAATCGGCCCCCTCGCGGCTAAACCTCCTGCACAATTCAGGGAATATAACTTCAAAGCAGATTAAGACGCCAAACGTACCGCGTGGGAGTTTGAAGAGCACCGCCTCTTCTCCTGGAGTGATGTTTCCAATGCCCGCCAGCGCATTGAAGATAGGAAATTGAGAGGAGAGAGGTACATATTCGCCAAGAGGAACCAAGTGGATCTTATCGTATCGCCCGAGAATATGGCGATGGGGGGAAAAAAGGTAGGCGCTATTATAGATCTTGATCTCCTTGCCCTTTTTTTTGTAGGAAAGGCTTCCGAGTAGAAGGTACGTGTTCGCCTCCTGAGCAATATCCCCTAGCCTGTCATCCAACTCCGTACCCGAAGGGAAATAAGAAGGGAACGCTGTTTCGGGCCAGACAATAAGCCCTGGTGATGTCTCCGTGAGTTTTACGGTCAAATCCCGGTAGCTCGTCAATGTCTTCTTCTGAAATGCGCTATCCCACTTGACATCCTGCGCAATATTCCCCTGGGCAATGCCGATCTTCAAACCCTTTTCTGTCTTCATGGGGGAATAGAGCTTCCAATACCCATAGGCAAAGGCCAGAGCAACGAGGGTCATGGTGAAGATAATACATTGAAAAGGCACCCCTCCCCTTTCCCTCAAACGGACAATCGTAAGAAAAAAGAGGGTGTTGATCATTATCAAGAGGAAAGTCACCCCATAGACGCCGGTTATATCGGCTATTTGGACAAATGTCGTATTTAAGTATTGAGAGTAGCCGACCAGGGCCCACGGGAAGCCGCTCAGTAAAAAGGTACGGAGGAACTCCAGCCCAACCCAAAGAGCCGGGAAGGCCAACAGCGATATCCATTCACTCTTCTCTTTAATAAATGAGATGAGAAAGGTGAATGCACCCCAATAAAGGCTGAGGTAGATGGCCAGGAGGAGAAGAATTGGGATTGCAAGGGGAAGGGGGACATTGCCATACCTATGGACCGCCACCAGAATCCAGTACATGAGGCCGAGATAGGCGACCACCCCGGCGAAGGCTCCCAAGAGAAAGGCATCCTTGCCTTTTTTCCCCTGACAGCGCAGCAAGAGCGGCACCAAGAAGAAGGAGGCCACGGGCCAGAGGTTAAAGGTGGGAAAGCTTAAAACCAAAAGGGCCCCGGAAAAGGCGGCCCAAAAGTAGTCAATCCTTTTTACCTGCTTTACCTGCGAGGTAATCATGCGATGAACGTGCGGAAGAATTCTGCTATTTTATCAACCACATATTCCTGTTGTTCCCTGGTGAGCTCAGGATAGATGGGAAGGGCCAGGGTCTCCCGCGCAGCCCCTTCAGCGTGGGGAAAGTCACCCTCCTCATATCTCAGGTCCCGGTAGCACTCTTGCAGGTGGAGTGGAAGAGGATAATAAATATCGGTGCCAATCCCCCCCTGAGTGAGGAAATCCCTGAGCTGATCTCGTTTTGGAACCCTGATAACATATTGGTTATAGATATGTCGGTTGTTGTACTGGACATAGGGGATCTCTATGCCGAGGGTTTGAGGATTGATCTCGTCGAAGAGGTGATCGTAATACGCGGCGTTTTCCCGTCGCTTCTCCGTCCATTCCTCCAGATAGCGTAATTTCACCAAAAGGACGGCAGCCTGCAAGGCGTCCAACCTGCTGTTGACCCCGATGCATTGATAATAATATTTGCTGGAAGCGCCGTGCACCCTGAGAAGCCTCAGCCGGTGCGCCAGCTCATCGTCATCGGTAGTCACCATTCCCCCATCACCAAACCCCCCCAAATTCTTAGAAGGATAGAATGAGAAACATCCCATATCCCCGATGCTCCCTGCCCGACGGGGGGGTAAGGAGTCTTTTATATAGTCGGAACCAATAGCTTGGGCGGCATCCTCAATGATCCGAAGGTCACCCTTTCGGGCGAGTTCCTCGATTGGTTCCATATCGGCGCATTGACCAAAGAGGTGCACAGGCATGATAGCCTTGGTCTTTGACGTTATTCGTTCTTCTATTTTGGTGGGGTCCAGATTATAGGTCGTGGGATCTATATCTACGAATACAGGTTTTGCCCCTGCCTTAGAAATAGAACCGGCAGTGGCAAAGAAGGTAAAAGGAGTGGTGATTACCTCGTCGCCGTCGCCTACACCCAACGCCAGCAACGACAAAGTCAGGGCGTCGCTGCCTGAAGCCACCCCTATTCCATGCCGGGCAGAGGAATAAGCGGCTATGGAATTTTCCAGCGCCTCTACTTTAGGTCCCAGAATAAAATATTGCTCCGAGACTACCTCCGCAATGACCTGATCAATCTCCTCTTTGATCTTCTGATACTGGGCCTTTAACTCGAGAAAAGGAACTTTCATGGTTGAATAATCGTTAACCGTCCTTTCTAATATACAGAATATAATTTAATATGTTTCTGGCTGCGTTTAATTGGCACACATAACCTATTACACGATGCTGAACCATCGTTCCAGCGAAAAATTATAATATATTGTTTGCAGCGAAAGATCAACTCCTAAAGTGCGGAAGTTAATTGTTGCGGGCATAGTCCTCTGCGCCGTGGCGGATAATGACACCCTCGGTCATGTAAATCACGTCCTCGGCGATATTGGTGGCTTGATCAGCAATACGCTCCAGATGACGGGATACTAAAAGGAGATGAATAAGATGCCTTACCTCTGTAGGGTTTTTCTCAATGTGGTCCTGAATCGAGCGGAGTATCTCTCTGTTAAGACTATCTACCTCGTCGTCGGCAGCACAAACCGCTCTAGCCATCGTGGCATCCATCTTGATAAGAGAATCTAAAGCCTTTTTAACCATTGCTATGGCCTTTTCACCCATGGTCGTAAAATCAAGGTAGAGATCCGTCCCCTTCTTATCGGCCAGGTACGCCGCCCTCTCGGCAATATTCACGGCGAGATCACCCATTCGTTCCAAATCAGTATTCATTTTCAAAATCCCGACCACATATCTTAGGTCAATAGCTGCCGGTTGGTAGAGGGCCAGGATTTTGAGGCAATCTTCCTCTATTTCTACCTCGAAATGGTCAATCTCGTGATCACTTTCAATAACTTCCCTGGCTAATTTAACCTCGTGCCGCGTAAGGGAAAGTAAGGCCTTCTCAATATTGCCTTCTACCATGGCACCCAAGGTGAGAATCTTCTTCCTGATCTTTTCCAGCTCCCTTTCCAGGTGTCTTTTCATTACCTCTCCTTTTAACCGAAGCGTCCTGTTATGTAATCCTCAGTCTGTTTGTTGTCCGGTCTCGTAAAGACCTTTTGTGTCTCATTAAATTCTACCAATTTCCCAAGATAGAGAAAGGCAGTATAGTCGGAGACACGGGCTGCCTGCTGCATGTTATGGGTGACGATAACAATAGTATACATTTCTTTTAGCTGGCGTATCAATTCTTCTATCTTTTGGGTGGCAAGAGGATCGAGAGCCGATGCAGGCTCATCCATGAGGATCACCTCGGGTTCTACCGCCAAGGCTCGGGCAATGCAGAGACGCTGCTGCTGACCACCCGATAATCCCAGCGCTGAATCTGGGAGCCTATCTTTGACTTCATCCCAGAGCGCCGCCTGCCGCAAGCCGTGTTCTACTCGATCTGCAATGGTGGCCTTATTATTTATCCCGTTGACACGCAAGCCGTATGCTACGTTGTCAAAAATTGTCTTGGGAAAGGGGTTAGGCTTTTGAAACACCATGCCGATACACCGACGGATCTCAACTACATCTACCGATGGTGCATAGATGTCCTGATCATCAAGGAGCACTTCTCCCTCCACACGGCTGAGTGGAATAAGGTCATTCATCCGGTTGAGGCAGCGCAACAGCGTGCTTTTACCGCAGCCTGATGGCCCGATCAGGGCTGTCACGCGATTTGTAAAAAAATCGAGAGTAATATCTTGGAGCGCCTGGGATGCGTCATAATAGAAATTCAAACGCCTCGTCGCCATCCTTATTAATTTATCTTCCTTCATACATATTCCTCTCTGTCTGCCATCTGTCGAAATCTTGCCACAATCTCTATAGGTGCATTCGTCTCCGGAGCCGAGACCGATAGAGGATTGCACAGAGGTTTAAGCCCAAGACCAAGACAATGAGGACCAGGGCCGTCCCATACTGAAGATGTCTTGTCTGTTCGATCTCAGTCCCCGCTGTTGCAAGTACATAAATATGATATGGGAGGGCCATGATCTTATCAAAAATTGAAGCCGGCAAAGCAGGGGTAAAAAAAACAGCAGCCGTAAACATGATAGGTGCTGTCTCACCTGCCGCACGACTGATGCCTAAGATGGCCCCGGTAAGTATGCCGGGTAAAGCAGCCGGCAAAACCACCCGGAAAATGGTCTGCCATTTGGTGGCCCCGAGGGCCAGCGAGGCCTCCCGATAGGTCTGTGGCACCGTCCGCAGGGCCTCTTCTGAGGCACCGATGATCACCGGTAAAGAGAGGGCACCCAAGGTCAAGGCACCAGCGAGGATGCTCACCCCAAACTTTAACCACGTCACAAAGAAGGCCAAACCAAAAAGCCCGAAGACTACCGAGGGAACTCCTGCCAGATTATTGATTCCCAGTCGAATCGCGCGGAGCGCTAGGCCTGGAGGGGCATACTCATGGAGATAGACGGCAGATGCAACACCAATGGGGAGTGCAGCTGCTATGGCCCCTATGCTGAGGCAGAGCGTCCCAACAATGCAGGGAAGAATGCCCCCCTTGGTCATCGAATCAGTCGGCGCCTGCGTCAGGAAGGCCCAGTTGATGGCCCGCCACCCATTCGATACAAGAAAATATATGATGACGAGGAGTGCAAGGCCGTTGGCGACAGCAGCGATACGAAAAAGGATAAACATAAGACTTTGAAAAAACTTCCGGCTGCGGTTCAGGGAGTTTTTCTTCCCCATCCGAGCAGCCTTTTCATCTTCAGGAATTTCTTGAGAGGAACTCTTTTGATTTCCGAGCCTCTTACCGATAACGGGCCTTCTCGTTGCGATTGATTTCGAACCTTTTTCAGGTGATTTCCCTTGCATTTGTCGTTCCTTCTTAGAGCGTTGCAGTCCCTACCTGTTTATACTTATGGGCTACATGTTCTGCTACCATGTTGAAGACCAACGTAAATAAAAAGAGCACAATGCCGGTGGCGAACAAGGCATGGTAGTGGTTACCTCGAAACGGCGCCTCCGCCATCTCAGCGGCAATGCTGGCCGGCATAGGCCTTACCGGATCGAAAATAGAAGTGGGGATGAGCGTAGCGCCACCGGCGACCATGAGGACCACCATGGTTTCGCCGATGGCGCGGGACATACCCAAGATGATAGCCGTCGTGATCCCGGAGAGAGAAGCGGGAATAATCACCCGGTAGATGGTTTGCCAATGGGTAGCCCCCAAGGCCAAAGACGCCTCTTTGATCTCCTTGGAAACACTATAGATAGCGTCTTCCGAAATGCTGCAAATAGTTGGGATAGACATGAAAGCGAGCATCAGTGAGGCATTGAACAAATTTAACCCTGTAGAAAGGTCAAAGGCATCTTGCAGGAACGGCGCTACAACCACCATCCCGAAGAATCCGATCACCACCGAAGGGAGGGCAGCTAGAAGCTCCACCATCGGCTTGACCACTTCTCGTAATTTGTAAGAGGCGATTTCTGCCAAATAAATGGCAGTCATAACGCCCAGGGGGATGGCAAGGACGCTTGAGAGTATGGTGACGGAGATCGAGGCCACGATGAGCGGGAAGATGCCAAAATCCGGCGGATCTGATGTAGGATACCACAATTTCCCGAAGAGAAAGCCTTTGGCAGAGACTACCTTGAAGATAGGAATGCCTTCCATAAATAGAAAAAAGACGATCAAAAAGAGGATGGTGATCGAAGCCAAGGCGATACCGAAAAAGAGGGAACGGATGAAACGTTCCCTCTGCTGGCGATCCTTAAACACTTTAGGCTCCAAACAATCCCCTTTCACCCAAGCAAATTATAATTACCCATGACTCCACCCCCCTTCAGCAAGGAGGGTGGAGTCATCAACTTCAGCTATTTTACTATCGAGCCTGTACGGTGTGCAGGGGAACAAAGCCAGCCTCTTTCACGTATCTCTGCCCTTTCTGGGGGTGGAGGACATAGTTAATGAAATTGAGGGTATCCCCCTTAGGCCATCCCTGGGTGAACATATAGAGTGGTCGGCTGATTGGATAGGTACCGTCTAGGGTTGTCTTCTCCGACCCTTTGATGTCATTTACCGTGAGGGGTTTGACACTCGCGTTGACGTAGCCAAGCCCGATGTAACCAATGGCATTCTTGTTCTTCGAAACGGACTGGACAATAGCACCGTTGGATGCCTGCAGGAGCGCCCCGGGATAGACCCGCTCTTTCTTCATTACCTTCTGCTCCCACACCTCGTAGGTACCGGACGATGTATCACGGGAAATTATCACGATCTCTCTGTCGGGACCTCCGAC
>CAYHAB010000041.1:0-4195 GCA_964354505.1 uncultured Thermodesulfobacteriota bacterium | reverse complement strand
GTTCTTATCTTTTTTTGTCAAGAGGACTTTCGTATCGGATCCGATAGGTCCTGCCCACTTGAAGAGCTCCTCTCTCTCTGGCAGCCTTGCAGTGGCGAAAAGAACTGTATTTTTTTCATTCAAAGTCCTTTGGTAGCCCTCTGTCCAGGGTAGAAACTCGATAATGCTCCTGTTCAGATTCTCTCTCATTCTCTCCCAGACCATCTCCAGCAGATCTACCGATGTGCCTTGCAGCCTGCCATCTTTCTGGAAGTCAAAGGGTGGAAACTGATGTGTTATATAGGTTAGCTCCTTTGCCGAAAGCGTCTCTTCTGCGGCTAGACTAGAGACGGCAATAGCCGAGACAAAAACACAAGTCAATGCCACGATATAACCTATTGCGGTACATTTCCTAATGAATCTCCCTCCTATTCCGATGATATCAGAATAGCAATGAAGTATCATGATATTTATCTTTTAAGTTTTTGAGACCCCATCAATCCCATGCATCCCTAGCACATGCATATCATAGAAGCAGAAGATCCGGTCGGCGCGGCAATGGCTTCCAGGTGCCGGTCCAATACAGAGGCGTAAGGGAGGATGCCCCGAGAGGCCTGCGTCAGGGCCTGGGCAATGTTGCCCGCCATATCCCTGGCCCTTTCGTAGAGCTGGGGGTTGTACTCAACTATCAGGAAGGAGTGGTGATTCTCCACGAGGGTGGTCCGCAGCTCGGACGGAAGGCAAAGGCCCTCCCCACATTCAGCTCCACGATGAGCTCGCGGTCCAGCTGGCTGAGGATGCCGGAGCGAATGCCGGTGATAAAGAGAATCCTGAATTGCTGCAGGTGGGGGTTGCCGTTCAGAGCGCGCAGCATCTCCTCCGGGGCGATGAGGACGCTCAGCGTCTCGGGGAGCAGGGAGACGACGGGCAGGAGTTCGATTTCCATGATTAGTGTGGGAGGGCTTCGGGGATATTAGGGGCTGGAGAGGGCTGGGCGAAGGTGAGACATTTGTCTTATGTAGACTTCTGATAGACTCACGTTTAGGTGGCACATAAGACAGGTCCCAAGGTTCCTAAGCGCAGATGATACCGAGCATAAATGTCAAAATGGAGGTTAGTTTCGCCTGTACACATAAGACAACTCCGGTTCACGCCCCAGCAGGCTTGTCCTTGCCTATGAATTTCGACTTCGTCCTTTGGTTGCTCTTGGTCAATAGATACCAGTAAGGTTCGTGCAGGTCTCCGCCCAGCTTAGTGCTAGAGCAGCGGCAGCGATCCTTCCCGAACTTCACCAACTGCCGGACGTGGGAACCTCCTCTTGAGAGAGCCTGACCGCCAATATCTCCGATCCTCTCTCTTCAGCTTACGCTTTGGCCTTTGGACATGAAAGCTCGGCCATATGCAGCTATAGGGCGCAGTCTATGCAAGCCCTTTGCTCCCGGAGGACCTCGATCCTTCCTTTGAGGGTATTTTCGTTTTGTCCTGTAATGTCTTATGCGTACATTTCCATGTAAACCTGTTTCGCGGCACATAAGACATTTCGTAGTGTGCAAATATGCATTTATCCACCAAAGATAAGTTTCGCCATTTCTTTTGCTGCTTCGGCTTCTGGATTACAGATATGTCCCTCAACGGATTCAGCGGTATAAGGCTTCGAGCTGATTACATATCCTCCCAGATCGAACTCCAGGACTATAACATCCCCAGGCTCAAGCTTGCCTGTCCATGTCCATGTGACACCGTCTTTTGGATAAGGCACGCCCACGCTGTCTTTCGTTCCATCCTTCTTGGTGATCTTGATCCAGGCTCCATTTCGCACTTCCAACTCCTTTTCGGGCCAGTCTACACTCGGGATATGCTCCAGGCTGCCCTTGACAATGTATTGAGTCTCGTCAGCCGGATCCTTCGATACATCATCGATCTTGGCAACGAACCTGGGCAGAAAGGCATCTAGGACTGCACTGCTGGCTTCAATTGCAGTAGGTATCAAGAAAGCAGCTTGAGCAGCTAGTACCTTGGTGTCCAATTCCAGTTTAGCATCTTTCCAAAGCAACCCGGTCCAGGATTTGAGTGCTAGCGGGATCTTATACGCCTTAGATTGCCCATAGCCATCGGTTGTGCTAATATACTTATAATAATATGTCTTATTATCTTCGATATAAGTTAGTTCTAAATTTGGACTGGAGAAAGCTGGCTGGTCGTTATCGGTTGTATCTTTGCCAAATCTAGTTATTGTATCTAGGCAAAAGAAGTTTTCGCTCGTCCAGGTTGCCACATCCTTCATAAATGCTTTTAAATCCTTTCCAGGGGCCTTTCTTCTGTAGTCCAAATCACTGGAATATGTAAATAGGACGGGATCACTGTACTTCATAACATCAGACCATTTCGCAAATTTCTCATAAGGATCCTTTACTATGCCATGACCGTCGTTTCTCGTATGGGCTGGTACTGTCAAATCCGATATCAAATGCATGGTCTCTCCCACACCCCTCCATGCTTTACTGTATTGTAAATCGGCTGATGAATCGGCCAAGCCTAACGCAGCCTTATAATACTCTTTTGCCTTGTAGAAAGAGTAGAGATTATCGGGATCAAATGCCCAATCCACATTACTAATACCCAGAACTCCATTCTGGAGGATCGCATTGATATCTCCACTAGCTCCGTACCAATACACAACAAACTTGATGCCTCCATAAACAACACCGCATCCTCCCGTAACAGCCAATCCAGCGACCGGCCCGGCAACTGCCGTAGCTGCTCCAGTCCCGCCAAGACAAACAGCTTTAACCGTGTTCAATGCGTCGAACTCTGCTTTAAGGTCTGTAATATAAGGATCTTTAGCATGCGGCGCATAGTAATGTCTTACCCCTTTTGGAATCTCAGGCATATCTGCTGAGAAGCCCCCGGATTTGAGCCAATCCTTAACGCTCTTAGTCCGGTCCTTATTCGGCATTTCAACACCTATATACCAATCAACAATGTTCCCCATATCCTGGTCCCAAGCAGGACCCGAAAGAACCTTGTTCATATCCATAGAGCAGCCGTTCAGGGAGGCATCATTTGGCATCCAGTCTCTGACAAACCTTTCGAAAGCAAGGTCATTAATTTCGGGATGAGTTTTCCAGTTATCATAAGCCATAGATGGCCCAGGCAAGAGCAAGTACATTGTTACTAGAGCTATTATCGCGCTCTTTAGAATCCCGAGATTTTCCATACGCCCTCCTCCTTGATAGTTGTGAAAGAATAGGTTGCATTTCCTATTGCCATCTCGTAGATGACAGCATCCCCTGCCATCCCGATAAATTTGGCCGATTTCATACCCTCAGCTATCTTTAGTGCTTCAGGGCTGGAAAGATCCGGCTCACCGCTTACGCCTCGCAGTGTCTCATTGGACAGCAGCTCTGTGAATCCCTTTTCATCTTGGGATTCGATTGCCAAAGCCGCGCTCTCCAGAACCTTGCGGCTCTCGTTATCTTCGAGCGGGATGGATGATTCCGGCTTAACTTCAGCAACCCATCCTTGCCGACCAGACTCATTGGCTATCCCGAGCGCGTACCCTGCCTTCTTACTTATGCTCTCCTCCTCATCATCGAGAGCCGGACCCCACTCCCTTGAATAGATGTAGTATCTGAGCGGAGTTGTGCCTTCCACATCACTCTGATCTGCAGTCTTTATGTATATTCTGCCCATGAGCGGAATATCCTTATCCTTCCTTAGTGCTATCTCATTGTCCTTGTTGTCCAAGGTGATGGAAAGGTCGGTTGGATTGATATTTCTGATAGACATTATGCCATATTTCTGGTCCGATGTAATGGTATATGGCGTCTCGGAGATCTGGAATATGCCGTCAATTGTGGCGCTATCCATGTCCAGACCATGGGCGCAATTCCCTAAGTGAACTGCTATGGTGACAATACCTACATTGCTTCCCAGATCTCTCTTGTAGTAGTAGGTCTTGTCGCTCATGGTGGCTCCCATGAGGGTAGGCTGAATGATCTTTGTATCGATAATTTGACCATCTTTCTTCAGTTCAAGACAGGCTTTGGTGCCATTAACATACTTTAGGGAGAGCTCATAGTCCTCTTTCAATTTCAATGGCAAAACTGAATTGATTGAAATCTCGGCATTGTCATCTATCAAAACCCCGCCCAGCTGTACTTCGGCCAAGGGGTTTCTGTCGTTTGACCTGTCTAAGAGGAACGGCAGATTCTCA
>CAYHAB010000040.1:0-2807 GCA_964354505.1 uncultured Thermodesulfobacteriota bacterium | reverse complement strand
TTACTTGTGTCTGATGTAAATGATGGATTTAATTTCGAGAGAGCTTCGGAAGAGGTGAGGGCCCTTCTGCCATCATATCTGATGGTGAGGAAGATCTTTCGAGAGCAGTTTAGCAGTGATGCTCAGGCAAAGACAGAGCTTGTGAATGGCATCAATCAAGGGCCTTTGTTGGTGAATTTCATCGGTCATGGCTCGGTGGAGAGTTTGAGAGGAAGCCTGCTCACCCTGGAGGATGCGGAAAGTCTAATCAATGGATTTAAGTTGCCATTCTTTGTGAACATGACGTGCCTCAATGGGTTTTTCCAGAACCCTTACGGGGAGACATTGGCAGAGGCACTGATGAAGGCAAGTGGAGGAGGGGCGATTGCTATCTGGACTTCCTCGGGACTAACAGAGCCAGACAAACAGGCTGTGATGAATAAGGACTTGATCAAGCTTCTCTTCAATGGACAGTCTATAACTCTTGGGGAGGCGACAGCCAAGGCAAAGGCTTCTGTTTCTGATCAGGATATAAGGAGAACGTGGATTCTGTTTGGAGACCCAAGCCAACGTCTTGGTCGTTAGAAGTTATTGGTGAATCGTTATACGTTTTTTGGAAATTCTTTTTAAACGGGGGAGAGAAAAATAAGTTCGTAAGACTAATAACTAAGAACGAGTAACAAGTAACAAGGTTTAGGCTAAGCGATCAAGAAGAAGTGAGAGATGGAGATTGATATGAAAATGAAACTTTTGCTTAGCTCTATCATTGTTGAATTCAAGAGGGCGTCAGCGCCAATCTGTCGCGTCGCAGTAGTACTGGGGATCTTGCTCTCCGTTTACTACCTGATTCTATTCCCTGGCTCAGCAATAGCAGCGACTGTCACGGCCGCAGCAATGTTGAACGGTGGGGGTAGCAGCACTACGGATGCCAGTTCATACACCACCTCGTCAACCATCGCCCCCCAAGCAAACTACCTCTACCTCGCCTGGGTGACTAACTCAAAAGCGACGACACCGGACATCCCAACCCTTTCCGGCAACAACCTTACTTGGGTTCAGGTAGCCACAGTGACGTGGGGAACCATCGGGACACCCCAGTACCGCACGACCTTGTTTAGGGCCATGGGCACCTCTCCCACGTCTGGGTTTAACACGATCAGTTTCGGTGGTGTCATCCAAACTGGGTGCACGTGGAGGTTTATTGAGTTTGGCGGCGTTGACACCTCCGGGACCAACGGCTCAGGGGCGGTGGTGCAGTCCCAAACCGGTGCATCTGACAACAGTACCTCCTTGTCCATCACCCTGTCGACGTTGGCAAACTCGGGGAACGCGACAGCCGGGGGGTTTGCGAATAACATCAACAGCGCAAGCTCAATCTCTCCGGGTACAGGCTACACAGCCTTTACTGGTTATACCTATACCACTCCCAATACGAGCCAGAGAGTGGAGTGGAGGACTGTCGGGAGCACGACGGTAGACGTCACGCAGACTTCAAGTGCTTACATTGCGGGCATCGCGGTGGAGATTCGTTGCGCCCCGTCGGTTGCTCTTTACAGAAGCGTTGGTACTACGGTTACTGCTTTGGCAAGTGGCACCAGCAATGGGTTGACAATCTCCGGGTCGACAGCCACGTTCGACAGTGGCTTGCCCGCCAATGTGGGAGTTGGCGATGTCATCCAGTACGATTCTGACAACAACGGCACGATCGACGCGCTTGCGTTCATTCATGGGCGTACCACGTCAACGGTGTACACGGTAAAAAATAAGAATGGAGGTACCCCAACAGCGACTACGGCGAAAGATAATGATTGGGCGATCTACCGCGCTTACACCACGCTGGCCAATTGGGAGAGCCAATCCGAAAACGCCAATATCACCGAACCAGTAGAAAACGATGTCAACCCCTCGTTGAATCTTGTCACTGCCAACACTATCCTAAACGTAGCCTGTTATGGTGATGGGCAGGATTCAATAGCAGTCACCATCGACGGCTGGACCACAGCAGCCAATAACTACATCAAAATTTATACACCCGTTTCTTCATCGGAAGTGGGAGTATCGCAGCGGCATAACGGAACCTGGACAACCAGCGCATATAGGTTGGTGGTAAGTAACGCTTGCGCAATTCGTGTTAGCGACAACTACGTCTACATCGATGGCTTGCAGATTCACGTGACCAGTATCAACAACGTCGACCAGGCAGGCGTCTATTTCAACAACATGACCGGCACAGCGGTGGGGAAGGTGTCGAACTGCATCATACGAGGCGTCGGCGCCACGTCTTACACTTACCACTATGGAATAGGGACATACAGCGTGGGGACGCTGACTCTCTATGCCTATAACAATGTCATCTACGATTTTGGAGGAGTTGACGATACGAATGTCGGCATTGTTAACGACGACGCGGAGTCGACCCTCTATGCCTACAACAATACAATTCAAAACTGCTTCGGTGGACTCTATGTCACCGAGGGCACAATAGTAGCCAGGAACAATCTTGTCAAAGGATCCGGCAGCTATACCTATGGTACGTACAACGGCACGTTCGGCTCAGGAACAGACTACAATTCGACGGACTCCACTGACAATATCGGCGTAGGCTCAAACAACAGGATCGGCCAGACCTTTTCCTTTGTAAACGAATCCGGAGATGACTTCCACCTGACCTCGACTGACACGGGAGCCAGGGATTGGGGCACCAACCTTTCTTCTGATTTCTCCAGTGACATTGATGGCCAAAGCCGGTACTACGGGACTGCCTGGGACATTGGGGCGGATGAGTACGCCTCGGGAGGTTTTGAATACCAAAGACAGATTACCATAGA
>CAYHAB010000039.1:0-12725 GCA_964354505.1 uncultured Thermodesulfobacteriota bacterium | reverse complement strand
AAGGGAGAGGTGAAGAATCCAAACTTTCTCGACTATAAGATCCTCACGGCCAAAGATACGGTGCCTATGGAATCGGTGATTATCGAGCCTATGGAAAAGCACGGACCTTACGGGGCCAAGGGGATTGGTGAGCCCGGCTGTGTCCCCACTGCCCCGGCCATCGCTAACGCCATATATGATGCCGTCGGGGTGCGGATAACGGAACTCCCCATCACCCCTGAAAAGGTCCTCGCTGCGCTGAAAGAACAGGAGAAAAGACAGGCGAAATAACCCGGCGTTGAACAGCCGTTAATCTTCCTTCGCCCCGCCGCATGGTGGGGTTTTTGTTTGGAAGAAAAGACAAAAAATTTTGGCTAAATTATTATTGAAATAGTCCTCTTGTCAATAATACAATGTAATTTTCAATATTAGATTGATTCAGCATAATTTGAAGATCATGTTCTTTGGGCATCACTGCGCAATAATGATGATGACTACAGTTGGTATCGCCAACATCAGTGCGCTGAGCACCCACCAACCTGCACTTGGCTTGCCACGCACCTTTCCGAACAACCCCATTATAACCGCACCCAGTGAGGTCAGAGCGCCAATAAGGGCAATCAGCACTGCTATGAGACTGCGATTGCGGCACCCCAACACTTCAACAGGCATGGCCGCTACTACAAAAAAGGCAGCCGGTATGATAGCGGGAACTATTATGTGATAAAGTATACGTTTCATGTATGATGCCAACTCTCAGGCTCAGCGTCGCGGTTTACCGCGTTTGGCTCGAAGCTGTTGTTTGGCCTTCAGTTTTTCCCAGAACTGCCGGGGGGAGAGAATATCCAAGTCATCAATATAGATTCACCTTATTTCTGTTCCACCTTCTTCAATTCTTCAGTCCTATCCTTGTTGGGCACGGGCTTAAGTGACGCGCTATCCTGCTGTGGTAATACCATGTGAAATTCTAAGGTATAGTCAACGGTGATGGTTACCTGCTGAAGCTGACATGCAAGGAGATGACCGCCGGCTTTTTTGTCCGCAGTGATAAAATGAAAGTGATGCCCGGGGACATTTAACCCCTTTACGGAATCCGGGCAACGAAAACCGACTATGGTGCCTTTGATATCATGAAATTCAAAGATGGTCTGCCCCTTCACTGCCTCGACGAGGGGAGGATATGGTTCTTTTTGCTTTGGTACACTGCGGACCTTGATATATTTAAAAGTACCCGAGATTTTAACTGCGTAAAAGATGTTTGCATCAGGGATCAACTCGTCCAGATAACGTTGTACGCCTTCATAGTCCATTGTTGTCTGTACAAAAGCTGTCTTGTCGTCATCAAACTCTGTCACCACGGCAAAGGGTGTGGTCATGGAGTCAGGGACTGAGTAGGCTACCCCATCGGCCTTGATTTGATAGAATCGCCCATCCAGGCCGATCATCTCTCCATCGAGCCCGTCAAAGGTGCCTATCCCAAAGTTTCCGTATCTCTTTAGTTCTCCAAATGTCATTGTTCCGTGATAGTCCCCGTTGAGGAGGGCGTTGATCGTAGAGACCTGAAATAAGGTGTCATTATCTTGTTTTAAGCCGACACACCCGGCAGAACCGAAGGCCAAAACTAATAAAAGAAAATAGTTAATAATTTTCATCGGTTATGATCGTTGATCTTAGAATGTTATTAGTTATTTTTTGTATCATCATTTATTTAGTCTATAATAAGCAAACAATTTAGACAATGGAGATCAAGAGACCATCGCCTGATTTTTGCAGAAAAGAGTGGTGTTATCCAAAAGAGTTGATCATTGAGCAGACATACGCTAATCTAAGAGGCCCAAGGGAGGAGGTATGGCCGTGAATATATGGGTTTTGGTAAAACAGGTGCCGGACAGCGAGGCAAAAGTCCAGCTGAAGGCCGATGGTTCGGGGGTTGAGGTCGAGGATCGATATACCCTGAACTTCTTCGACTCTTTAGCGCTGGAAGAGGCGTTGAGGATCAAAGAAGAGGTGGGGGGCGGCACGGTGACGGTTATCTCACTAGGGGCCCAGAAGTCCGTTGAGGCCCTGCGAACGGGGATAGCCATGGGCGCGGATCAAGCCGTCTTGTTGGAAGATCCTGCCTTCGTTGGAGGGGATGAGTACGCCACGGCAAAGGCCCTGGCCGCAGCCTTAAAGGGGAAGGAGTTGGACTTGATCCTCTGCGGCAGGGAGGCCTTTGATGATTCTTCCGGAATAGTGGGCCCCCTGGTGGCGGAGTTTTTGGGTATCCCCCATATCACCACGGTGGTCAAGGCGGACTTTTCCCCTCAGGAACGGGCAATCACGGTGGAGCGGGAAATCGAGGGTGGTAAGGAGATCATCAAGGCTCCCCTCCCCGTGCTCCTGTCGGCCCAGAAAGGACTTAATGAACCCAGGGTGCCTTCCGTAATGGGAGTGATGAAGGCCATGCGGGCGGAGATTAAAAAACTCGATCTGGCGGCGATTGGCCTCTCGCAGAATGAGGTGGGAAAGCCGGGAAGTCAGGAGGAGATTTTGCGCTATCATCGGCCTCCTGAGCGACGTCCCGTTACTATGATACAGGGCGAGGTAGCTGATATGGTGAAGCAGGTGGTCACACTCCTCAAAGAAGAAGCCAAGGTGATTTAGGAGGCAGAGGATGGCTGGAGAGGTATGGGTATTTGCAGAGCATCAGAATGGCAAGGTCAGAAAGACGACGCTGGAACTCCTGGGCAAAGGGCGTGAGTTGGCCGGACACTTGGGCGTGAAGCTGGCCGCCCTCCTGCTCAGTTCAGGGTTACATGGCCTTTCGGAAGAACTGACTGCATATGCAGATAAGGTATATCAATGGGATGATCCCATCGTGGAGAAGTACAATAGCGATGTCTACCTACAGCTCCTAGCCGGTCTGGCGAAAAAGGAGATGCCCCAGATACTTATGGCCGGTGCCACCTTTTTGGCCAGGGACCTCTTTCCCCGAGTGGCGGGCAGACTGAGCACCGGTATTGCCGTGGATTGTCTCAACCTCGAGGTAGGAGATGATGGCCTTCTAATGGCCAGAAGGCCCCTCTTTGGCGGGAGGGTCCTGGCAGATACCGTCTGCCGGCAGGGGAGACCGCAGATTGCCTTAACAAGGCCCAATACCTTTCCCATCCCCCCTGCACAAAATGCTCCAAAGGGTGAAGTGGTCTTGTTGAAGGTTGATGTCGATCCCGCGCAAGTAAAGCTGGAAGTCCTGGAGGTGATCAGGTCCGCCAGGGAGCGGCTCGACCTCACTGAGGCGGAGATTATCGTCACGGGTGGAAGGGGGATGAAAGATGCCGAGAACTTTAAACTTCTGGACGATCTCGCCGATCTCCTCGGCGCCACCGTTGGGGCCACCCGGGGGGTAGTTGACAGCGGCTGGCGGCCCCATGGCGACCAGGTGGGTAAGAGCGGCAAGACCGTTTCCCCCAAGCTCTACTTTGCGGTGGGGGTTTCCGGGGCCATCCACCACGTTATGGGGATGGATACTTCTAAAGTGGTGGTGGCCATCAACAAGGACTCCCAGGCTCCCATCTTCCAATACGCCGACTATGGGGTTTTGGGAGATCTCTTTGAGATTCTTCCCCGTTTGACCGAGACATTGAAGAAGGAGTTGGGAAAAGGGTAATCGCTATGGAGCGAATGGACGCCGTGGTTGTAGGGGGAGGTTTAGGGGGATTGACCTGCGCCTATTGTCTCGCCCAGGAGGGTATCCAGGTACTGGTCTTGGAGCGGGGAGACCACCCCGGCAGCAAGAATGTGACCGGAGGGAGGATCTATCTGCGCCCCCTGCGACCCTATCTCCCTGAACCCTGTGACGAAGACCCCCTGGAACGGGCGGTCACGAAGGAGGTGATTACCATGATGGGGGAGGGCTCCTCCCTCACCGTGCAGTTCACCTCGGACAAGTTCCGCGAGACGCCCCCGCACAGCTATACGATCCTGCGGTCTCGGTTCGACAAGTGGCTTGGAGACCGGGTGACGGAGCAGGGCGGCTTTGTGGTGCCGCAGCGGAGAGTAACCGGTCTCATAAGAGAGGATGGACGGATAGCCGGAGTGGTGTCCGAAGGTGAGGAGATCCCCGCCGATGTGGTCATTGCCGCTGACGGCGCCCTTTCCCTGATAGCTGAGCAGGCTGGACTTAGAGGGCCCCTTGCTCCGAGAAACGCTGCGGTGGCCATAAAAGAGGTCATCAAACTTTCACCGGAGGTCATCGAAGAGCGCTTCGGCGTGAGTCCCGGCGAGGGTGCAGCCAATCTCTTCTTCGGTTCCATCACCCAGGGGATCTTCGGAGGCGGTTTTCTCTACACCAATCGTGACAACATTTCCCTCGGTCTTGTGCTGGGTATTGAATCCTTGTTACAAGGCGAACCCCCTCTTGAAACTCATCAGATCTTTGAGGCATTCAAAGAGCGTAAGGAGATAGCGCACATTATCAAGGGGGGGGAACTGGCCGAGTACTCCGCCCACCTCATCCCCGAAGGCGGAAACAAGCCCCTCCCCAAGCCCTATGGCGATGGAATCTTGGTCGTGGGGGACGCGGCAGGCCTCGCCCTCAATATGGGGATCACCGTGCGAGGGATGGAATTCGCTATGGCCTCTGGATACATGGCCGCACAGACCGTCAAGAGGGCCAAGGAACAAGGGGACTTTTCCGCCACCGCCCTCGCTCACTATCAGACCTTGCTCAGGGACAGCTTTGTCCTGCAAGATATGGAGACTTTTCGAAATAGTCTGGAGGTCTTGGAAAACCCCAGGATGGTCGGCTTTTATCCCCAGTGGGTCTGCAAGACCTTGGAGGAGATCTTCTGGATTGGGGAGGGGCCCAAGAAGCGGATCTCCTCTGCCGTGTGGAAGGGGGCAAAAGAGGGGTTGCTCAACCTTGCGGCCCTCAAGGACCTTTTGATGCTCAGGAGGATATAATGGACCCTGCTTCTAAGCTCAGCGTCGATATCTTTAAGAACGATCAGGAGTCCCATATTGTCGTTAAACAGGAGATCTGCCGAGAATGCACAATCAAGCTGTGCCTCTCCATATGCCCGGCAGGACTCTATTCCGTAAGCGAAGAAACGGGAGAGGTCCTGATAGAGTATACGGGCTGCTTGGAGTGCGGCAGTTGCCGGGTAGCCTGCCCCTCCGGCGTCATCGAATGGCACTATCCGCGGGGCGGTTTCGGCGTCCAGTACCGCTATGGATAAAGAGAGGATCGGACGCGGCTTATACTCCCATTCTTGAAAAAAACGTTGCATCTGAGGGAGGATTGTGTGATAAAGAGTCATCCTATAAGTCTCTTTAGCAGTATATGAGAAAAAGCTCTCTCGTCTACCAGCCATATCATACCATCTGGAAGCCACACTTCCTCACTTCAAGTTTTGACATACATATTCCCGCGGTAGCAAAACAACCGGCAGCTATTGAAAAAAGGGGAGGCTCAACGTGGATTTAGGATCGATTTTTTCTAGTGTTTCTTGGGATCTGAATTTTTTTATCGGTATTCTAAGCATTATCTTGATTGACTTGGTTTTAGCAGGCGATAATGCGGTGGTTATCGCGATGGCAGTGCGGCGGCTCCCCAGAGAACAGAGGTCTAAGGGGATCGCCTTCGGAGCCGGCGCCGCAGTCGTTTTAAGGGTAATTTTAACATTCTTTGTTGCGCAATTGCTCATGATATCCTTCATAAAGCTTGCGGGGGGAGCGGTGATATTATGGTTGGCCGTAAAACTTTTTGTTGAAGGAGAAGGAGAGGGGGGCGCAGGCAAAGAGGCTACGAGTATGCTGCAGGCCATAAGGTTCATCGTCATTGCAGACATTACCATGTCTACCGACAACGTACTGGCAGTGGCAGGGGCTTCCCATGGCAATCTATTCCTTCTCCTCTTTGGACTTGTCGTGAGCATTCCTTTCGTTGTGTTTACGAGCAACCTTCTTTCCCTGCTCATGGATAAGTACCCCATACTTATTCTTATTGGCGCAGCCATACTCGGAAGGGTAGGCGGAGAAATGATGATTACCGATCCTTTCATAGAACAATTAATTCATCCCGGGAGGGTAACTGAATACGCTGTTCAAATTATTTTTGCTCTGGGCGTAATCGTAGCCGGTAAATTATGGATGAAGTGGACGCTTGCTAAACAGGCAAAAGGTCACTGGCATGACCTTGAATAAATAGGCATGAGCGCCAGTTAAAGTCATTTGTTAGTTAATAAACTGTCGTTTGAAGATCTTTTTAATAGATGTAAGCGTAAGCAGGGAGGTGGATAATGGCAATTATAACTATTTCGAGAGAGTTTGGCAGTATTGGGAAAGAGATTGGACAGTTGCTGGCCGAAAGTTTGGGCTATGAATATATCGATAGAAGCAAAATCATCCGAGACATGAAAGCGATTAATAAG
This sequence comes from uncultured Thermodesulfobacteriota bacterium, assembly GCA_964354505.1. Taxonomy (GTDB): domain Bacteria; phylum Desulfobacterota; class B13-G15; order B13-G15; family RBG-16-54-18; genus RBG-13-52-11. The sequence continues at coordinate 6,333 of CAYHAB010000039.1, read as the reverse complement.
CAATGGGGCAAATTGGGAGAGGAATATGATGAGCACTCCCCCAATGTTTGGGAAAGGTATGACTGGTCTTTTCAAGGTTTTGTGGCGCTAACACAGAGCATTATTTTAAATTATGGACTCAAAGACAAAGTGGTGCTTATGGGAAGGGGAGGTAATTTTTTATTTAAAGATGTCCCTCACGCTCTGAGGATTCGGATAGCAATGCCTCAAGAAGCAAGAATCGTAAAGATCATGAGGGAGGAAGATTTCACTCGAACTACTGCGTGTTGGCTTATTAAAAAGGCTGATAAAGAGATGGCAAAAGCGGTCTACTTAGTCTACGGTGGGCATTGGGACGATCCGGCAGAATATGATATGACATTTGACTTAGGCGCCAAAACGGAAAAGGAAATTATCAAAATGATCAAAAAGGCATTGCCCAAGAAAGAAAAATTTAATACTGAAAAAGCGCGAAAAGCTCTTCGCATCCAGGCGATTGCCGCCAAGGTCAAAGCGGGAATTGCTACGAACAAAAACTTCTTAATCCCGACATTGGAGGTGAAAGCTGCTGGAGAAAGTATTGTTCTCCGTGCTATTGTCCATAACCCGAATGAAGAGGAAAAGATTGAGAAAGTAGCCAAGAAATTGGCCGGGGATATACCTATAGAGTTCGATCTGCACTATCGCGGCATACTACGCACAATAAGAGAATAATTATGGATTGGGGGACGCAACTTCAACAGATTCTTTGAAGAGATACATTGTTAAAAATTTATAAGTTATTATTAACATTTCATAAATTATAGTCATACATTAAACCTTCTCGTCAAAAGCTTGAATGAGCTTTCCCAACTTTTTTTCATACTAAAAATAATTTTCGTTTCAGGCGCCTAATTTTTTATAAATCCTTCTTGAGTATGATGCGACGGGATAGGGAGACCAGCCCAAAGAGGTCTTAATTAATGAAGAATTCATGGTTTTTCGTGCACTTTGTGAAGTTTTTCTTTTTTTTAAACCTTAGAGCTCATTCCCACGTTCCGTTGTTAGCTGATCTTGCTTACGCTAAAAAGATTTCGATTGTATATAGACTAAAATTGAAAGATATATTAGTATTTTTCTTTTTCAGCACGACTTTCTCAATATTGATTGCAAAAATGAGCGTGCAAGGAGGATGGAAAAATGTCGAGACGGCCTGAAAAGACACTCTGGCATGTGATGCAACCAGCGCAGGTGTTAAAGGAACTGAAGACTGATCCCCATCAGGGTTTAACTGAAAAGACTGTAAGAAGCCGCCTTGCGAAATACGGCTACAATGAGCTGAAAAAGGAAGAAAAGGTCTCCCCCTTCACCCTGTTCTTCAACCAGTTTAAAAATATCCTACTCATCATCCTGCTTATAGCAATCGTACTTTCCGCAGTTGTCGGTGAAATAGTTGACGCTTCTATAATCGCCGTCATCGTCGTCTTCTGTGCTGTCCTTGGGTTTATCCAGGAGTATCGCGCGGAGCGCGCTTTGGAGGCCTTGAAAAAGATGCTCTCTCCTACTATTACTGTCCTCAGGGGCGGCAAGGAAGAGGAGGTGCCTTCAAAGGATCTCGTCCCGGGTGATATCTTACTCCTCGAGGCCGGGGACAAGATACCTGCCGATGCAAGGCTGGTTGAAAACCATTCCTTGAGGTGCGACGAGGCCTCTCTTACAGGGGAGTCTGTTCCCGTGGGTAAAGATATAAACCCCTGTCCCGAGAATGTGCGCGTCAGTGATAGAAGAAATATGGTGTTTACGGGTACAACGGTGACCTATGGCCGGGGTAAGGCTGTGGTCACATCCACGGGAATGAATACTGAGTTTGGCAAGATAGCCGAGGAGGTGACCGTCGTTGATACAGAGAAGACCCCTCTGGAGAAGCGGACCGACGAGATCGGCAAGTGGCTTGGCATCATTTCCCTCGGCATCTGTTTCCTTGTCGCAGCAGTGAGTGTCGTACGGGTCATTATGGAGGGGGGAAAGGTTGATTTGCCGTTTATAGTGACCATGGTGATGTTTGCCGTCGCTCTTGCGGTGGCGGCAGTGCCTGAGGCGTTGGCAGCTATTGTTACGGGCGCCCTTGCCATTGGCATGCATCAGATGGCGAAGAGCAATGCCCTGGTTAGAAAGATGCCTGCTGTTGAGACCCTGGGGTGCACCACCGTGATCTGCTCGGATAAGACAGGGACACTGACAAAGGGTGAGATGACGATCAGAAAGATATTTACCGGCGGCAGGATGATTGAGGTCACGGGGGCTGGGTACGAACCGAAAGGGGAGTTTAAAGGTTTTGCTGGTAATGTTAAAGATAACAGATCTCTTAACCTGTTCCTCCAAGCGGGACTCCTATGCAGCGACTCTGTCTTAGAACAAAATGAAGGCAAGTGGACTATTAAGGGTGATCCGACGGAGGGCGCCCTTGTGGTGGCTGCTGTCAAGGCAGGCTTACATGAGACAGAGATGAGGCTAGAAAATGCGCGTATAGAGGAGATACCCTTCAGCTCCGAGAGGAAACGCATGACGACCATCCATCAGATGGCAGGTGGCGAGAGGATGGCCTTTATGAAAGGGGCTCCGGAGGTGATCTTACAGCGATGTTCTCATATCTTAGATGACGGCGTCATGAGGGAGTTGACCGAGGCGGACAAGGGTCAGCTTTTGAAAGTCAACGAAGAAATGGCGGAGGGCGCCTTGAGGGTACTTGGGTTGGCGTATCGAGAGTGCCCTAAAGACATTGAGTGTACAGAAGAGCACCTTGAACGTGACATGGTTTTCCTCGGTCTTGCGGGGATGATGGACCCGCCGAGGGAAGAGGCCATTGAGGCCATTAAGGTCTGCAAACAAGTTCACATCAAATCTATCATGATTACGGGAGATCATAAGCTCACGGCGGTTGCAGTTGCGCAAGAAATGGGGATTTACGAAGAGGATGATCGGGTTTTAACAGGAGAAGAGTTAGAGGACATGTCTGATGAGAGATTTGCGAAAATTGTTAATCACGTGACTGTCTATGCTAGGGTCTCGCCGATGGATAAGCTCAAGATCATTAAGGCGTGGAAGGCGAGGGGAGAGGTTGTGGCCATGACCGGTGACGGCGTCAATGATGCCCCGGCCCTGAAGAATGCCGATATTGGGGTGGCCATGGGCATTACCGGGACGGAGGTGACGAAAGAGGCAGCGGACATGGTTCTGAGCGACGACAACTTTGCGACCATTGTGAAGGCGATCGAGCGCGGCAGGTGGATCTACGACAATATAAAGAAATACCTCACCTATCTCTTGAGGTGCAACATTACAGAGGTGGTGGTGATCGGAGGGGTGGTACTGATTTCTGGTCCTGAATACTTACCTCTCCTGCCGGCGGCCATATTATATATGAATCTTGCTACCGATGGGCTCCCTGCCCTTGCCTTGGGCGTTGCTCCCCCTGATCCGGATCTTATGCAAAGACCTCCGAGGGATCCCAGGGAGAGTGTCTTTTCATGGGATGTGCGGGCGTTTATTGTATTGGCCCTATTCATCGAGATCCCCTTCTTCTTCTTTCTCTTCTACCACGAACTCTATAACATCACTCATGCCAGAACAGAAATCTTCTTTCTTTTCGTGATCATTGAGCTGATTATTGCGCTTAACTTCCGTTCGATGAGATATAGTATCTTCAAAGCACGTCCTCATAAATGGCTTCTCTTGGCCCTCCTGTGGGAATTCGCCTTAATTATATTTTTGGTTCAGATCCCATCTATGCGCGATGCCTTTGGAATCATTAAACCATCTATCTCTGATATTGGAATCATTTTGGCATTTGGCGTGATTGTATTTATCTCCATGGAGGCGATCAAGGCTGTGATACGGGCAAAGCTAGCTAGAGAATCTAGAAGGTGGGCGCCTGAGTAATATGTGGATATAAGGTTTTAAAGGAAGTTCCTTGTATATTTATTGACAAAGCTATTGGGCTTTCTTCTGGACGTCCCACCCCACATGCCTAAAGAGAAAACACGGTACAGGCGATGGGGTTTTAGTGGGGGGTCCTGAACCACTGCACTAGCAGGCATCAGCGCAGGAGCTTGTGGGCCCTGTTTTCTGCTAACAAGGGAATATAACCAGCAGACATTGTCACTACTTTAAAATATTGCTCTGTTGCAAAAAAAGGGAGAAAAGCAATTTTTCTCCCCTCTGTGAAGAGGCTTCGAAGCACAGGCTTTCTCCCCCTGTTACCAACGAAGGCGTTCTCTTCTAGTTTTGCAATCCCCGGTTGCAAAAAAATTCTTTGCTGTCAAGGCTTCAGGCATGATCCCTTACATCCAAATTAAACTACCCCATAGGCAAGCATTGCCTTAGCTACTTTCCTGAATCCAGCAATGTTGGCCCCGGTTATATAATCTCCTTTTCTCCCATATTCTTCGGCAGCATCGAGGCAAGCCTTATGAATTTCCTTCATGATCATTTTAAGCCTGTTGTCAACTTCTTCACGAGTCCAAGATAATCTCATACTGTTCTGAGTCATTTCAAGCCCGGATGTCGCAACTCCTCCAGCGTTTGCAGCCTTCCCCGGTCCATACAAGACATTATTTTCCTGGTATACTTCAATGGCTTGCGGGGCCGACGGCATATTAGCACCCTCTGAAATGCAGAAACAGCCTTGTTTTACCAAGGCAGCGGCATTTTTGCCATCAATTTCGTTCTGGGTGGCGCTCGGGATTGCTACGTCAACCTTGATTCCCTGCTCTCGAATAACATCCCAAATATTCTTCCCTTCAACACATAACACCCCATATTTTTCGGCATACTCATTAATTCTTCCTCTCCTCACGTTTTTCAATTCACAGACGAAGTCCCATTTCTCGCCGCATATCCCCTCTTCGTCAACAATTGTAGCGGTAGAATCACAAAGGGAAATCACTCTCGCCCCAAGCTCATTTGCTTTCGCTACAGCATACTGCGCAACATTCCCGGCTCCACTGACTGCGATAACTTTGTCCTTGAAATTTTCACCCCTGGTAGCCAACATTTCAGCTGCAAAATAAACGGCGCCGTAACCGGTCGCCTCAGGTCTGATAAGGCTTCCCCCGTAGTCAAGGCCCTTTCCGGTTAAAACCCCCGTGTGCTCATTAACAATCTTCTTGTAATAGCCGTACATATAGCCGATCTCTCTTGCCCCGACGCCGATATCACCGGCAGGGACATCAATATCAGCGCCGATGTGTCTGAAAAGCTCGCGCATAAAAGCTTGACAGAAACGCATGACTTCGTTGTCTGATTTCCCCTTGGGATCGAAATCAGACCCGCCTTTTGCGCCTCCCATGGGGAGGGTTGTCAGGGAATTTTTGAATATCTGCTCGAACCCGAGAAATTTCAGGATTCCGAGATCGACCGATGGATGAAACCGCAAGCCACCTTTGTAGGGCCCGATGGCATTATTGAACTGCACCCTGAAACCTCTGTTCACCTGCACCTCTCCCCGGTCATCGACCCACGGTACCCGGAAAATAATGACCCTGTCCGGTTCAGCGATCCTTTCGTAGATTTTTGCCTTGACGAATTCCGGATGTTTCTTGACGGTTGGTTCAAGGGAGTTCATCACTTCCTTTACGGCCTGGTGAAATTCCGATTGATCCGGATCCCTCCGCACCACTTTTTCGATGACCTCATTAATGACAGACATGCCGATACCTCCTTATAATGATCTCGCTCATTGTTAATGCTACAGCAATTAATGAAAAAAGGTGTCCGAAAAGGACACCTTTGTCGCTTCTGAGACACCCCGTTGTGTCTGCAACGAGGCAAACTAGCAACAAAAATAACAATTGTCAAGTTTTTTTTCATCGACGTTATCGAAGCGTTTGAAGCCATCTTTTTCGCATCATGATATCTATGGACAGTAGTTTAAGGAATCTTTTTGCATGGTCGCTTCTATTATTTGAACTAGAATGCTATACATTACCCTAGGCATGAAGATGAGGGAGGTGGTGAGATCCTATATAGCACCTTTCCCCATTTCGCCGGTACGGATACGGACAACTGTCTCAACAGGCATAACGAAGATCTTGCCGTCGCCGATATGGCCGGTTCGCGCCTTTTCCTGAATTATCCCGATAGCTTGCGGCACCAGCTCAGAATCTATGACCACTTCTATTTTGACCTTGGCGATAAAATCGACCTGATATTCAACGCTGCGGTAGACCTCCTTGTGCCCCCTTTGGCGGCCGAACCCCTTGACCTCCGACACCGTCATCCCCTTTACCCCAAGGCGCGCAAGGCCGTTCTTTACCTCGTCTAGTTTGTCGGGTTTGATAATGGCCTCAATTTTTTTCATGATCATCGCTCCTTTTT
>CAYHAB010000038.1:0-11679 GCA_964354505.1 uncultured Thermodesulfobacteriota bacterium | reverse complement strand
CGGCCGTGTTCTTAATGTCTCCCATAGTTTCTTTCATATGTCGTGCCAGTTCGAATCCGTCCATGCCCGGCATGCGGCGGTCGATTAATGCCAGTTGATATGGAGTGGCTGTCTCCATGGCGCGCTTGAATTCCGCAAGTCCATGTTCGCCGCTGTCCGACTCTGTTATAATGGCACCTAATTTGGAGAGCGAATTTCGCAATATCATGCGATTCTTCTCATTGTCATCAACAACCAGTACCTTAAGCCCTTTCATGTCCAGTGCAATCTTCTCTATATGCCCTTTTGGCTCGGTCTGAATCGCAAACTGCACAGTAAATGAAAACGTACTCCCCTGACCCGGCTTACTCTCCACCATTATATGCCCGCCCATGAGTTCCAGCAGTTGTTTCGAGATGGTCAGGCCGAGCCCCGTCCCCCCATACTTGCGGGTGATGGATGAATCGGCCTGCGTAAAGGCGTCAAAGATCGTATCCATCTGTTCCGGAGGTATGCCGATGCCGGTGTCAGTTACCGAAAACAATAGTTCAATGTTCCCGTTTTTTTGTCCATGGCTTTCTACCTGAATGAACACCTCGCCTTTTTCAGTGAACTTGACGGCATTTCCGATGAGGTTTACCAGTATCTGACGCAAACGGGTCGGGTCGCCCAAGAGGTCGGTCGGGACATCCGGCATAGCACTATAAACCAGCTCCACGCCCTTTTCATCGGCGCGAACGGCCATCACGTCACATATGTTTTCAATGATATCGGTAAGATCAAAGTCGATGGTTTCGAGTTGAACATGGCCGGCTTCCACCTTGGAAATATCAATGATGTCATTAATGATGGTTAAGAGGTTTTCCCCGGCTGACTGGAAGACCTGGACATATTGATGCTGCTCAGGGGTTAAGACGGTTTCCATGAGCAGGTCGGCCATGCCGATGATGGCATTCATCGGCGTTCTGATTTCGTGGCTCATGCTGGCGAGAAATTCTGTCTTGGCGTGGTTGGCCATTTCAGCCTGTTCTTTGGCCTGCCGCAATTCCTCCTCCATTTGTTTGCGTTCGGTGATGTCCCTGATGATCCCTTGGTATCCTAGAATGTTACCTTTCTCATCTCTCCGCACACTCGCAGTCAATAGACAGCCCATCTCTTTTCCATCGTTCTTACGCAACCTCAATTCAAAGTCCCGAATAGATCCCTCCCGTTCCATCACCTCTTTAAATCGCGAGCGGTCATCAGGATTAACGTATGTCTCCCGGACGTTCAGCCTTTTCAGCTCTTCTTTAGTATGGCCAAAGAGATCAAAATATGTTTGGTTGGCGTCGATCAACATTCCATCGCCGGCGCTAATAAAGATTGCATCTTTGGACCCTTCGAAGAGCGCCCGGTATCTGTCCTCGCTCTCACACAGTGCCCCTTCCGCCCGCCTGCGCTCGGTAATGTCCTCCGCAACCATGAGAAGACAGCTTTCTCCGGCGAATTCAAGCAATTCCGCTGAAAGAAGTCCGAGGCGCTCTTCCCCCGTCTTGGTGTGAAACACGCCTTCCACGTTGCGAAATTTTCCTTCGGTGATACTAGTTTGGATAGCCTGACTCAATTTCCCGGAATCGGCCCATATTCCCAATTCCAGAAGATTGTGTCCGATAACTTGGTCGCGGCTATATCCGGTGAGTTCTTCAAAGGCCTTGTTAATCTCAATATATCGATTATCCTTTAATGACGAAATCGTGATAATCGCCGGGCTGCCATGGAACGCCTTGGAAAATTTCTCCTCTGACTTTTTCAGAGCTTCTTCTGCTTGCTGTTTCTCTTCAACGGCGCGCCTTTGTCTGAGTACCCTTTCAACCGCGGCGGGGAGAAGTTCGAGATACCCTGCCTCCACGTCCTTGACGATGTAATCGCCCGCACCCAGCTTCATGGCCTCCACCGCCACCTTCTCATCACCGGTGCCCGTGATCATAATAGTAGGCGGCAGTATGCCCTTGGAACCCAGGATACGGATCACCTCCAACCCGTCATAGACGGGGAGATTTTGGTCCACAAACATGAAATCATAGGAATCAGCCTCGAACTTGGCCACCCCTTCCTCGCCGTCAGAGGCAATGTCCACCACATACCCCGCCCGCTGCAACCTCTTTTGAACGAGACGGGCCAAACCAGGATCATCCTCGACATAGAGAATGTGAAGCGGCTCAAGACCAACCATACCTTTTTTATCCTCCATTCGGTATCATGACAACCATTAAAAACAATCCGAGCTTGCGCATCGCCTCGGAGAACTGCTCGTAATCCAGCGGTTTGGTAATGTAGACGTTGCAGCCGAGCTCATAGCACCGGACCACCTCCCGGGGGTCATCGGTGGTGGTGAGGGTGACCACGGGGATGCGTTTGGGCGCTCGTCGTTCTTCATGCGCATGAGGACCTGATAGCCGTCGAGCACCGGCAGGTTGGGGTGGAGCAGTACCAGCAGGTGAGATGGGCGATGGTTGTCGGCGTACCCCCCTTCGCAGAAGAGGTAGTCGAGGACCTCCTGCCCATTGGTGGCGAAGGCGATCTCGTTTTTGATGTTGGCCCGGCGCAGGTTCTTCTCGATCAGACGCATGTGCCCCGGATCATCTTCTACCAAGAGAATGGCTACATCTTGCATGGCAAACTCCTTGAAAGAGGTATTCTGGCACCTCATTACAAAATTAAGATATAACCCTACCTGGTGTTGAGCATATTCTGTGCCAATATGAAGAGCTGTAAAATCTTTTATATATCAATACGTTATATATAACAAAGAAGGGGATAAGAAGAGAGAGGCGCTTATTCTCCATGAAAGCGACATTTTTTGTCACCGGCAGGGAAAATCGAATCCGGGGTCGTGAGGAATGGGGGGTTGATGATTTCTTCACTGAGTAGACGAAAAACCTCGGGTAATGAACGGTAATCAGCGCGAGGGAGTCATATCAAAAAGATGCCTGGAGGAGATGATCAGGCTCAGACCGGGCTATACCGTTGAAAGTTGTTCCGGCCCTCTTCCTTGGCGCGGTACATGGCAGTGTCGGCGTTTTTTACCAAGATATCGGCATCGTTGCCGTCGTCGGGAAAGATGGCTATCCCGATGCTGGTAGTAATGTAGAGTGGGTAATCGTTAAAGACAAAGGGTTCCCGAAAGGCACCGAGGACCTTTTGGGCGATGGTGGTTGCATATTCCGCATGAACTACCTCCGGTAATAACAGCAAGAATTCATCACCCCCTATGCGGGCGACGGTATCGCCCCTGCGCAACGCCGCTGTGAGCCGACTGCCGACAAAACGAAGCGCCTGATCTCCCATGCTGTGCCCCATGGTATCGTTAACATCCTTAAAATAGTCCAGATCGAGCATCATCACGGCGAGATTCTTTTGGGAGCGCCGAGCCTGGGTTAGCGCCATAGTGAGCCGGTCGGTGAACAGTGTACGGTTGGGCAGACCGGTGAGGACATCATGAGTAGCCATGTACTCTAGTTCTTGTTCCGCCCGCTTGCGCACGGTGATATCCCGGATAATACAGATGTAACCTGTTGTTGTCCCATCGGGTGATCGAACAGGCGATGTAACGATTTCTGCCGAGAAGATGGCGCCATCTTTCCGCTTTAAATCCCATTCTTCCCTGAGGGAACCAACCCTCTCAACTAAAGGATATGCGGCCTTCCCATAGGAACGGAAGCTCTCTTCTGACGGATGGACGATCTTTATCGATTTGCCCTCAACTTCCCCTTTTCTATATCCGAACAGATCAAGAAAGGCCTGATTGCATGTAACGACGTTCCTCTCCCGGTCCAGCATCAAGATGGCATCAGTAGAGCTCTCAACGAGGGTTCGATATCGTTCCTCAGAATTTTTCAGTGTTTCCTCCGTCTGTTTGCGTTCGGTGATGTCTACCATAGCTACCTGAACGGCGGGTCGGCCTCGGTACTCGATGCGGCTGGGAAAGGCCTCCACCCAGCGTACCGATGCGTCCTTTCTAATGATGCGAAATTCATAGCGCTGAGGCTCCGTTTTGCCTTCAGTACTATTCCGGTAATATTCCCGGACGAGTTCCTGATCATCCGGATGCACGAGGTCCCTTACCTGTTTGGGAGAGAGAGCCAGCAGTTCTTCCACCGTATAGCCTAACATGTCGGCGTAGGCGGAGTTGGCAAAGATTTCGCGCTGGTCCTGGAGGATGTGCAGGCCTTGCAAGGAGTGCTCGACCACTGCATGATATGCTTCTTCCGCCCTTTTACGTTCGGTGATGTCGGTTAATATTACAATGGTCCGGTCGTCTTTGAGCACGGTGCCCCTGAACTCTATCTCCTTCAACGCTCCATCCTTACACACCACACTGAATGCCCTATCCATCGTCGTCCTATAGATGAAGTCACTCTTCCAGGCGTTGATGATCTGCCTCCTGTAGTTTTGGTCCGGATAGGCCTTGTGAAACCAATCCTTTCCAGTAGGGATATCTTTCAGGGTATAACCCGTGATGTTGGTAAATTCAGAATTAATGTAGAGATACTTGCCATCCTTTTCGATTAAGGCCACACCGTTGGGGGCCTCTTGGAGGATAGAGAGTAAAGATTCCCTTTCCTTGTTTAACAGTTCTTCAGTTCGCTTGCGCACGGTGAGATCTCTCAGTATCACGACCACCCCCGCCGCCTTCCCCTTTATCCTTAAAAGAGATTTATGAATCTCGGCAATCCTTTTTTCACCTGTCTTCGTATGACCTTCCACTTCATAGGGGATCACCTGCTTGCCTGCTAAGGTTTTGGCAAAGGAAGCAACCATCTTGACAATGCTCTTGGCGGTAAACATTTTTAAGAGGTCAAATCGTTTCCCAATGATATCTTTTTCGGTATACCCTGTGACTTCTGTTATCCTCTGGTTCATTTTGATGATCTTACCCGTCATATCGAGCAGCACAATGCCATCCATCACGTCGTTAAAGATCGCCGCCAACTCTTCTTTGGAATCCCGCAGCGCCTCCTTTGATCTCCTGAGCTCACGTTCGGATTGCTTCAGTTCAGCAACCTGCTGGCGCAGTAAAGTCACTTCTTTGATAAACCGCTCTTTCGTCTTGCCTGTATCTTTCACGCTGGGCATCTCGTCTAGTTAGTCTTCGCCTGGCTTGTGTCTCCGATCATTGGCGCCTCAAAAACCAACACAACACCTTTGTTTGAATTGTAGCATTTTTTGTGCCAAATTTGTTGATGTTATTAGATAATAAAATCCTTTAAAAACAATTGGTTGTGGACATTGTAGGGTAACCGCTCTTTTTTAGCCATTTTTGTGACATTTTTTGTTATTACTCTCGTTAACTCACCACCTGGAAAAATTTATTGATGGAGATGCGGGCAAGGTCATATTGATGAAGAACCCCTCGAGGGAGGATGGCGGTACCTCTGCTGGGAAACTGAAGAAAATTCTCTGTCAGGGTATCAGGCGGAAATATCTATCACATTGCGGCGGGTATTAGTGGGGAAAATTCCTGGATTGCACGAGATCCGTCGGGCACCGAGGTTCACGCCCGTTTACCTCTCACTCCAGACGAACCGTGTTCGGCTTAAGAAATTGGATGCCGACACGGTAGAGGCCGGATTCAGAGAGTCGGACGTTTTTTACCTCACCCTTGACGGAAGTAATTACCTCGCCCATAGCGAGTTCGAGTTCGAGGAGGGCTCCAACCGGGAGCTTATCTGCCACCTCGATGGTTGCCCCTTCCAGGTTCAATTCTAAAGTCCTCCCGAGGCCGTGGATAACCGCGTTTTCCACCCCGGGGTCTATGTTGATAAAGTTCAAGGAACTGACCCGGATGGCTTTTCTCCGTTCCGGTTTCTCATCCACCTTGCTCACCCCATTGTTTATTGTACCTTTTTTGTCTTCAAGAAACAACGTTATTATTAGCCTGCCGGGGACCTCATATCTGGTCAAAGCGGACTTTTTCTGCTTCTGTATGTATGATAGCACCTAGATCTCTGCTAGCAGATCTTAAAGGTTGAAGAACTGCGCAAACCCGCTACCGATAGAATGCTCACATTTTCTCCGCGCAAGGGATGCATGCCAACTTGCCGTTGATCTCTCTCGTCCGTGTTTCCATCACGCCCTCTCCGCAAAACGCACATGCCACGGATTTCATGATCCGAGCAGGTTCAGGCTCATCGATCTGCACTGCTTGCAATGATACGACTTCATCTTCCGGTGCGGAAAGAAACCAGTTGGTGAACTGTTCCTTGTCCTTGATAGCATCTTTGGGGACATTGCGGGCATTCAAAACAACACGTACGCCTCTTTTGGACGTGCGATTGTACAGCGTATAGACATGCTTCCCGTAGTCTTTGAACATGAGGTTACCCTTCCCGAATGTGCAGCCTGAGAGACACTGTAAGGCATCAACGCCGCAGGCGTTATTCTCAACGATCGCTACCAACTCCTCATCTGCCGACTGTTCGCCCGACAAAAAACCGAGAGCAGCCTTGGTCATCCTGTATCCGATTGCCAGCCCGGGGCAGCTATGGCCGTGAAAGGCAATTATTTCTTTATATGTTGGGTCCATGTTCGTCCCCTCGCTTCGGCGTGCTCGCTTGATAATAGATGGAATTTTTTCTTGATATTGCTATTATAGCATGTAAAGCAGGTAAAAATTTAGCCCCCATCCTCGTTTGCGGCTGTCTTTGCACTATGATCGCGACAAGCCGCCTGGGCGCTGCGCAATAATTCCTTTTGCAACAATCCCATATCTTTAATCTTATTATCTGCCTTTTTTGCGGGTCTTCTTTTTTGAGCTCGTTTTCTTTTTCGTACCGGGCAATATGCCGGTAATGGTTCCAATGGTTGAAAGGATTAAGGAGCCGATAAGAAAAAAGACCATGTAGGTATTGCGAAATGTTAGGGCAGCTTCATATTTTGCCTGATTCGTTTCAGCTCCAACAGTGAGCAACACAAGGATAACTCCTGTTATGATGTAGCTCACAATAAATATGACCAAAAACCAAATGAAACAAGAGAGTATCTTTTTTATCATGGCTTCTCCTTATTTTTAATTCTTATGTTATCCGATCTGACCTTAGATTATACACTGCATATATGCAGCTTTATATGGCTGCAAAAAAGTAGTTTGCATGATAATTATGAAATGAATTAAAGATGTTTGTCAAGAATAGTTGTCGTTAGAAAATAAGGCGACTATTGGTGAGGCATCTTATCCCCCATATACAGGTTGGCGATGCCGCAGGTCAGCTGCTGGCGGCGAACTTGGAAGAAGCCTGCCTTGTGCATCATGGCCATCACCTCAGCGGGTTCGGGAAAGGCCATGATGGATGTGTGCAGGTAGCGATAGACCTCATTGTGGCCAGAGATAACCCCACCTGCCCAGGGGATGAAGCGAGAGAGGTACCACTGATAGAGATCCTTGCATAGAGGTAATGTCGGCCTGCCGAACTCCAAAATTACGACCCTTCCTCCCCTTTTGATGATTCGGAACAGCTCCTCGATCCCCTGGCGGTGGTCTGTCAGGTTCCTGATCCCGAAACCGATAATGGCCCGATCAAAGGTCTCTGCCCGGAAGGGGAGCTCTTCGGCGTCCCCGCACAATGGGGTGATAGCGTTACCCTTCATCCCCTTTCTCCCCCTGTGCAGCATCACGAGAGAGAAGTCGAGGGCCACGACCCGCACCCTAGGCCATTGTCGCAGAACCCTCTTCCCCAAACGCATGGTCCCGGCGCAACAATCCAGCACGAGCCCCGCCGCTCCTGAAAGGCCGAGGGCCTTGATGGCCTCTTGCCGCCACCATGTGTCTACGCCCACGCTGAGCAGGGTGTTCACAAGGTCATAACTTTCTGCGATAGCGGCAAAGCTGCGGTGGACAAATGCCTTGTTTTCCATGAGGGGATTACGAGCCTTCGGCGATCCTCTTTCTCAGCTCCAGGCACATCTGGGGTGCATCGATCTTTACGGGGCAGCGCACCTTGCACCTGCCGCAGCTGAGGCACGAGTAAGTCAGGGGGGCGGCATCTGAGAGGTCGCCGGTGACAAAGGCGGTCCAGATGGCGCCGATGCCGCCGAAGTACTTGTCGCCGAAGCGTCCGGCGGTGACGGCAAAGAGGGGGCATTCATAGAGACAGCCGCCGCAGCGCAGGCAAAAGAGGGCCTCTTGAAAGACGGGGTCTTGGGTGAGCTGGCTGCGACCTGCATCCAGGAAGATGACGTACATCTCTTTGGGGCCGTGGGCTCCATAGGTGATGACCTTCTCGATGTCGCCTGTCTTGCTGGGGCCGGAGACGAGGTTGACGTAGGCGGGGACGGTATAGCCGGCGAACCTCCAGGTCACCTCCGCCACCTTGAAGGCGTCCTCGATGGTCGGGACCACCTTTTCCATACCCACCAGGGCTATATAGATCGGCGGGGCGGAGGTAGACAGCCGGATGTTGCCTTCGTTCTCTATCTGAAAGAGGGTGCCGGTATCCGCGGCCACGACATTGGCACCGCTCATCCCGATATCGGCGCGGAAGAACTTATCCCGCAGGATCTCCCTCACGGTAGCAACCTCGGTCGCAATATCGGGGGGAATTTTCTTACCGGTAACCCGGGAGAGCAGTTGGGCCACATCTTCCTTCGGAACGTGGATCGCCGGGGCAAGGAGGTGCATGGGTTTGATCCCCAAGAGCTGGATGATATATTCCCCCAGGTCGGTCTCAAAGACCTCATTACCCCGGGCTTCGAGGTGCTCCCGGAGGTCTATCTCCTCCCCGGTCAGGCTCTTCCCCTTAACGATGAGCTTGCCTGTGCCTACGATCCCATCGATGATCTCCAGGGCCTCGCCAGGGGTGCGGGCTATAAATGCCTTCCCCTTGTTCGCCTGAATGGCCTCACAGGCCTGTCCTACCAACTCCTCCATACGGGAGACGGATTGCTCCTTGATTCCCCTGACCTCCTCAGCCAATTTCAAGGTATGGGGGAATTTTTTAAGGGCCTCATCGACATTCTTTCGATAGCTCTCGATGGCCCGCTTCAGGGCCACGCTGATCTTTGGATCGCGGGCAGCCTCTTTGAGCCTCTTTTTGTATTTCTTAAACTTAGACATCTCACCCCTCCGGTAGTGCTCTGCGGAGCAATTGGGCCATATCAATGACTTCTACACCACGGGCCTTCAGCTTATTGACTCCCTCTCTGAGCTGGATGAGACACCCAGGGCAGGAGGTGACGATGATGGAGGCACCGGTCCCCAGGAGCTCTCGCACCCTGTTGACGGCGAGGATGTGGCTTATTTCAGGAAAGATCACCTCAAACCCTCCTCCCCCGCCGCAGCACGTGGACCACTCCTCCTTGTTACGTTCGACGTCGGCAAACACGACCCCCTCGATGGAGCGCAGGATCGCCCGGGGTTCCTCGATCAGACCAAGGTACCTGGCAAGGACACAGGGGTCGTGGTAGGTGATTGTGACCTCTTGGGGGAGGCGGAACCGCATCCCCTTTTTCATCTCCTCCCAGACTACCTCTAAGAAGTGGCTGACCTCCACCTCCCACCCTGTGACGTAGCGGGGGATAAGTTCGCGCAGGGCATAGGTGCAGGAGGGGACCATCCCGATGAGCCTCGTAATCCCCTTTTCCTTTAATAGCATCTTCGTCTTGGTCGCTTGTGCAGCGAACTCCTCCTGGAAACCGGCATAGTAGAGGGGGGCGGCACAACAGGGCTCCTCTTCGGCGAGATAGCCGCAATCGATATCCATTCCTTGGAGCACCTCGACAGCGCTGCGCAGGGGGTTGTTGGAGCGATGGGAACGGAGGATGAATTTACCGTAGAGCTCTCCCATGTTTATCCCCCGTTTATTGAGGAACTGGGTCAGCCCCAGGGTCCGCTCCCAGGGGAGGCCGCGTTTGTCCAGGGCCCCACCACACGAGCGGGTGGCCTCGGCCTCACCCAGGAACTGATAACCACACCCTGCAAACAATGTCCTCTCTCCGCGGGGGGAAAATTGCAGGCCTTTGGCCCACCGGGCCTTGGAGGATGCTCCGAAGATGTTATCCTTGGTAAGGATGTTGTCCCTGAGCAGAAGGAGTCCTTCAGGGACAAACCGTTGCTCTTGCCTGCGCACAAAACACCTTTCCGCTGGTTTTTTCCCTAAAACATATAACGTTCAGGGTAGGGTGGAGTCAAGCCCTTTTACTACCTTCACCCAGGTAGAGGGCCTTTACCTCCGGGCTGTCTTTTAGATCCGCCGCTGTCCCTTCCTTGATCAGCCAGCCATTGCGCAGGAGGTAGCCCCGGTGGGATATGGAAAGGGCAAAACGTGCCTCTTGCTCCACGATGAGGATGGCCAACCCCCTCTCGTTCATCTCACCAAAGGCGGCGAAGATTGCATCCGTCACCCCGGGGGCTAGTCCCAAAGAGGGTTCATCGAGCAGGAGGAGCTTGGGCCTATTCATCAGGGCCCTTCCAATGGCGACCATCTGTTGTTCACCGCCGCTGAGGGTCCCGCCCCGCTGCCTGCCCCGCTCCTTCAATATGGGGAAGAGGTGATATATCCATTCCAGGTCATCCCCCATATCACCGTGTCTCCGCCGGTAACCACCCAGGGAGAGATTATCCAGGACGGAAAGGGTGGGGAAGACATGACGCCCCTGGGGGACATGGCTGATTCCCCTGGCAACTATCTGGTGGGGTTCGAGATCGGAGATGTCCTTCCCCAGGAAGGATATCCGCCCCTCGGTCCTCTCCATGATCCCCGAGATGGTGAGGAGCAGGGTGGTTTTCCCCGCCCCATTGGGGCCGATGAGGGAGACGATCTCCCCCTTTTTTACCTCCAGGGAGACCTCCTTCAGGGCCGGGAGACGGCCGTAGGAGACGGTAAGTCCCTTTATTTTAAGCACGGCCCTTCCCCTTCAGATAGGCCTTGATTACACGGGGGTCATCCCTGATGGCCTCGGGCCCACCCTCGGCGATGAGTTCGCCGTGGTGGAGCACGGCTATCTCCTCCGCTATCTCCATGACCATCCCCATGTGATGTTCCACGATGAAGATGGTGATCCCTCCCTCTCTGATTTGATAGATCCGCTCCGCCAAGGCCTGCACCTCGGCAGGGGTCAGCCCGGCAGCCGGCTCATCCAGGAGGATGAACTCCGGCTTCATGGCCAAGACCCGCCCCAGCTCCAGGAGATTCTGCTCGCCGTGGGAGAGCTGGGAGGCGGGCCACTTCCACTTGGCTGAGAGGCCTAAGGATTCCATGATCCCGAAGGCCTCATTTAACGCCTCCTTTTCCATCTTTCGGACCCAAGGGAGACGGAGGCCGCAGGAGAGGATTCCCCCCCATGTGAGCCTTCGGTGCATCCCGGTCATGACATTCTCCACCGCCGTCATCCCCCCCCACGTCTGGACCGTCTGAAAGGTCCTCCCCAACCCCAGGGCGGCGATCGCGTGGGGTTCCTTGCCCGTGATATCCATTCCTTTAAAGGAAATCTTCCCCATGGTGGGGCGTTCCATCCCGCTGATCAGGTGAAAGAGGGTGCTCTTCCCCGCCCCATTGGGGCCGATGAGCCCCTTGATGATACCCTTTTTTACCCGCAGGGAAACCCCGTTGAGGGCCCGGACCCCATCGTAGTCCTTGGTGACCTTCTCTATGGTTAATAAGGGCATCAGATCTCGACCTCGTCCCGCTTCTTCTTTCTCCCCCTATAACTGATCAGATACATCAA
>CAYHAB010000037.1:0-4489 GCA_964354505.1 uncultured Thermodesulfobacteriota bacterium | reverse complement strand
AGAAAAGGCGGAGAACAGCAGTTAATTTCACCAAAACAAGAAAGCCAATTGTTTAACACGCTTCATCGTAAATATAACGTGTCGAGAATGACGATCGTTAACCATGGCGGAAACGAACGCCGAATTATCGCATATACATTGCAACATCACGTCCTAATTGATTCTACATTTACAGTTTTTTAAGGTATCGCCATGATTAGAATATCAGTAACCTCGAAGCTTGACGGTATACGTTCATGGTCACTTCAGGCTCGTGATACTTGTCCCGGCGCAATAGGGGCAGACGCTTGCAAGGGCTGCTATGCGACTCAGGGCAATTATCGTTATCCCAATGTAAAAGCACCAAGGATAGAAAACCGCGAAGACTGGAAGCGAGATGAGTGGGAAGATGAAATGGTTTCCCAATCTGGGGGAGAAGGTGAATTAAGCAAGAAACAATTAACGGTTAGAGGAAGTCATTTTCAGTCTTATGTTGGGTCATGCGTAAGATGTGGTGCTTGGCGTGGTCAGCTTGGCCTCGAACCTACCATTGACCTCTACCTGAAGCATCTCCTGTCAATATTCGATGAGTGTAAGAGGGTGTTGAGGGATGATGGGACGATGTGGGTGAATTTGGGGGATTCGTATTCTGGAAGCGGTAAAGCTGGAAGCAATCCTGAATATCAAGACAGGCATACTGAATTCGGTAAACCTTCAGTCCATACCCAGAGATTCGGTAATCCAACTACGGACTGTGGGATTCCCGCCAAATCCCTCTGCCTCATCCCTTATCGCTTCGCCATTGAGATGGTTGATAGAGGGTGGATTCTGCGCAATATCATCATCTGGCACAAGCCAAATTGCATGCCCTCATCTGTCAAAGACCGTTTCACCGTGGACTTTGAGCCAGTGTTTTTCTTTGTGAAATCGAGGAAGTATTGGTTTGAGCAACAGTATGAACAATATAGTGAATCGTATTTTACGGATAGCCGACATGGTAGCAAGGAATTAACTCACCTTCCCCAAAAGGATTATTCTGGGCAGGGCAAGATAGTTCAAACCCCAACACAACTTCATGACAATATGTTTACCAAACCCATTGGTCAAGGTCGTAACCGTCGCTGTGTCTGGACTATTCCAACTCAGCCATACCCTGAATCACATTTCGCAACCTTCCCCGAAGCCCTTATTGAGCCGATGATTAGGGCGGGGTGTCCGAAGGGTGGGACAGTCCTCGACCCCTTCTGTGGCTCAGGAACCACCATGCGGGTAGCAGAGAAGCTAAACAGGGTGGGGATAGGGTTTGATCTGGCGTATGAGAACCTGCAAGATAAGAGGATGAAACTGATTCAGAAGCAACTGTGGTAACTCTATGCGTCTAGTCATAAAGTCTTGACCTGACGTATCTAGTGACTTTAGAGGGGTATATTTAGAGCATGGACTACAACTTTAGAACAATTCCACAGATTTTGGAGTATCCTGATCCAACCTATCTCATAGAAAATGTGATATTCAAGAACAGTGTAATACTGCTTGGTGGGTATGGTGGGGTGGGTAAGTCCACTGTATCACTCAGTATTGCGAAAGCTATGCTTACCGGAGACCCCTTGTGGGGGCAGTATATGGTGAATGAACCTGGGCCTGTGATTCTGATTGACGAGGAAACCCCAGAGCCGATAATGAAGGATAGGATAACGAGAATGCACTTTGACAAAAATTTACCTCTCTATGTATTGCACTTTGAAGGCTTCAGAATAGAGAAAGATGAACCATATCAGAAACTTATACGTGGAGTAAACAGGATTAAGCCAAAATTAGTGATTATAGATGCCATGACAGACATACACCGTTTAGATGAACAGAGTTCCAAGGATATGACTCAGGTTATGGGAAGGATTAGGGATATTGCAAATCAAGATACAACCATACTTGTAATACACCATCACAAGAAGGGAATGGACAATATGGAGAAGATGGCAAGGGGGTCTACGGCCATCGTAGCTGGGGTGGATATAGAGTATGGCTTGTTCAAGAAGGATGACTACGTGGAACTCCACCCGATCAAACAACGGGTGGGAGCCATCGAACCTATCAGGTTGGAACTAAGTTTCAAACCTGCCGAGATCAGTGTAAACTATGTAGGTAAGAGGGATGACATTCTAGCCAAGAGTATACATAACTACTTATTAGCTGTTGGTCCTAGGGACGTGAACGAGATACATGAAATGCTCTCGTCCCGTAATGTAACTATAGGAATACACCGTCTCAGAAACCTACTAAAGCAATCCGGCTTGATGGAAAAGTCCAAAATCCAGTTAGGCAAGACCCACAAGTTCATTTATACCCCAAAATGATCACTTTACGGTTTCCTATAAGAGAGATAAGGAAAGTGATAAAGTGTTCCTTATATCTCTCTGGTGTGATCTCTGTCTTACCCCCTATATCACTTTACATCACTTTACCCCTATCTCAGTAAAGTGTTACCCTCCATAATCTCAATAACTTACCACTCCTCTAACTATCACTTTACATACCCCTTTATCTACAAATCGTACCAATGAAATCTCAAAAATTTTGAAAAATTTATTGCGCATTGGTTATTTAATCCCAAGCAGGGTGTGGAGAGCTTGTTCAAGTATGTTGATTCTTCTAAATAGAAATGGAATAACATTGGCGTGATCTTGCTTAGACATGACAAGTAGATTTTCTGGTCTATTGTCTTTTTTGTTACCATTTACGTGATGTATTACCCATCCTTTTGGTATTGGTTTACCAAGATACTTTTCCGCTACAAGAAGATGTTCTGGAACACGACCATCCTTGAGGCTACGTGGATGGGTTGGATTTAGGATTCGTATATATTCATTTTCTAATACTGGTTTACAATTTAAGAATCTCCACGATTTTCTTACTGGTATACCCGCCTTTCTTAATGTTTTTCTAATTGACTCCGATGACTTATACCCAAATTTATGTGCTATTCTCTCCATTCCCAATCCCTTATTATACAGTTCTACAATTTTTTCTACTGGAACCCTACGTTCATCCCCTTTTCTTATTTCACAACCCATTCTCTTTAGTCTTTCAGTAACACTTCTCTGTCTACACCCTATTTTTTGGGCTATTTGTCTGATACCCATACCACCCTCATACATTTTTTTAAGTTCTTCCCTTTTCACTCCAGTTGGTCCATGATAACAACTTGGTTTCCCCCTCAAATCCTCCCGTATTGATTTCCTCAATTCAACCTTCTCAATCTTAAGGACGTAATACACAGTGGTCTGAGAAATCCCAATACCTTTCGCAATCTCTTTAACACTAAGACCCCCATTGTACAATCCAACAATGTCACTCTTCTTACTGTAACTTAACATATCACACCTCCTATGCGTTTAAGCATACTATATCCCAATTATCTTGTCAAGTAAAAATTTTAATTTTCAAAAATACCTCGTAAATTTTTTTACAAGGTTGTCATATTTTCCGACGAACTTTCCCCTACCGCCCCCCTCGGTTCGGGATCACTTTACGGGCGTACTGTAAAGTGATAAGGCGTGCTGTAAAGTGATCGTGTGTACCTATTATAGTATGTAACACTGGAAAGAGGGTCTGGAGGGGGGGGAGAGAGGGGGGGGGTGGGGAAAAATACCCCACTTTGCGTTATCGTTAACATTACTAATTCATACTATTCCTACTGGTTTAGTAGGAGATGTATCAGTCATTCTTATGGCATTGGGGTTGGGTAGTGGTCTAAAGCTTACCAGGTACTAGGTAAAGTTTTTCAAGGCATTGATATTATTGAGGTTAACTTATTTATTTGAGGGTTATCAACAGGTTATCCACGCCTAAATTGTCACTTGCACAGTCTATGTGCAGTCTATGCACACACTCATATAAGTCTAACCTGTTGAATTTGTTAATGAATAATATTTTAGACTTGGCATAGCTATTGCAATAGATACCTGTAACTAACAAGTGAAACTAAAAGGTTGAAAGGAGGGTAAAATGGTTTGTTCATTAAAAGATTTACCACTCTGGATTAAGGAAAGTTTGGTATCATTAGATGTTAATGAGATTTTTAAGGTTAGTGGAACAATCTATGTTGTTAAAGTGGCGCAAAATAAATATGATCTGCGCTCTACCATCGGACTTAATGTTAAACCAAGAGATTTAATGTAGGATTAACCCATGTCTCAAACCTTTATCATTATAGGCTATGTTTTAGTGTGGGTGTACTTTCTGGCGTATCATTTGATGTAAGAGGGGAAATATATGGATAAAAAGATTAAATACCAACCTGATTTAAAGATCGTAAATTTAGAGCAATTACCAAGGGGTACAGGTTGTAAGTATTTAGAGGTTATCAGGGGTCAAGATAATACATGGATTGCTAAACAATGGCGTAGAGGTCCGGTATGGCCGGAAAATACCTATTTAATTGAATTCTGAGGATAAGACAATATGAAAGATGAAACATTCCATGACTTGTTAGGCTATATATTTATGGTAA
>CAYHAB010000036.1:0-2916 GCA_964354505.1 uncultured Thermodesulfobacteriota bacterium | reverse complement strand
ATGAATGCCTACGCGACGGCAAATATCCGTCAGCCTCATTTTGAACGTCGGGCTCTTCGCCAAGCAAATAAGAATTTGTGCCCCCTGCTGTGCGGCGGGAACCGGAGGAGTGTGCTCTTTTTTGTCCTTCCTTTTTTGTTTAACCTCTGTCATAAGTCAATAAGCCCCGGCTCAATGGGCACGCGCTTCTGAGGAAAAATATTGCCTCCTCATTGGTGATTATAGGCGCGTACTATACACAACTAATCAGTGAGGAGTATGGCATCATAGTCGTTCTTCGGGTGCAGGGTAGATGGTTTCGTGAGATTGCGCTGATCTTAGGTCGTAACAGTACTCAAAAAAATGATACGTGGCGCTTCTTGAGAACTAGAGGCCCTAAAATACGAACAGGTCAAGACCGCCCATCATATTCACCACGGCACCGGTCATATACTGCGCCTTATCTGATACTACAAAGGCTATGGCATCGGCGATTTCCTGAGGGTCAGCAGGCCTGCCGATGGCCGTCCTCTTCTCAACCTTTTCACGGACCTCCGCCGGGATCGGCTCATAATAGGCCTCCGTATTTGCTATTCCGATCACTACGGCATTTGCCGTTATATTGAACCGGGCCCCCTCCAAAGCTGCCGACTTTGCCAGACCGATAAGTCCCGCCTTTGCAGCCCCGTAGCTCGTTTGCCCGTAACCACCCATCACACCGGCGACAGAGGTCATATTGACGATGCGGCCCCACTTATTGGCACACATATCAGCCCATGCCTCCTTAATGCAATAAAAGGCGGAATTAAGACAAAGCTTAACCTCGGCATCCCAATCTTCTATGGTGGTCTTGGCAATTGTCACCATACGGCGCATCTGGGCAACATTGTTCACTAAGATATTGACAGGCCCCAGCTCCTTTTTTATGGCTGCAAAGGCCTTCTGCACATCCGCATAATCCCTCCCATTCATTTTAATTGCCATCGATCTTCTGCCTATCGCCTTTATCTCTTCGGCTACGGATATGGCCCCTTCCATATGGTTGAAGCCGGTTACCGCCACATCCGCCCCTTCTCGAGCCAAGGCAAGGGCGGTGGCCCTTCCGATGCCCTGCGGCATGGTGGCACCGGTCACCAATACAATTTTGTTTCCTGATGACATACTGAGTCTCCTTTCAGTATTGTGTAGAAAAATATCTTGATTGGGAATAATGAAAATGGCACCATGTCATTGCCTTACCACTTTCATCCCCCGAGGTTAAAAAAACAAGGCTTCTGCTGCGGAGTTTGAGGGGGAGAAAAGGGAGCCCTGCTTTGATTTGATAGTGGGTATGATATGAGATTGCCGTCATGAGCAGGCCATTGAATTAAATATACGATGGCCCCTTTTCGTTTCTTCGCGAAATACTGATACACATTTCACGAGGGGCAGAGCGTGAAATATTCTTTCTTGAGCATAAATCCTCGTCGAACCCCTCATATTAAATGTCAGGCCGCCACAGCATTGCGGCCTGACATTTAATGCTGTTTCCTTTCCCTCTTAGCCTACCTTAAACACCATAGCGGCGCCGGTATCGCCGGCAGCGCAACCAACCCATAGTCCATAGCCACCGCCAAGTATCACCAGTTCCTCCAGCATTTCGGCAATGATCCTTCCGGCCGTCGGGGCCTGAGGATGCCCGTAGATGAGAGAAGAACCGTAGTTGTTCATCTTCATGACATCGTTTCCCATCTTCTTGGCGAAGTTGATGTCGTTGGTGGAAAAGGGGTTGTGGCTCTTGATGGCCTTCATCTCCGAGATTTTCAAGCCCGCGTTGGCAAGAGCCATCTCAGCAGCCGGCACCGGCGCTGCGGCCATGTAGCCCGGCTTGACCCGGGAAAATCCGTAAGAGACGATCTGAATCTCCGTCTTGGGATCAGCGCTCAATTCTTTGGCCCTGTCCCTCGTGGTGACGATAAAACCGCAGTTCCCGTCGGCGGGGAAGGTCTGGGCGCCGAAGCTGTGGACGCCTCCTGGCTCGGAGGGCTTGAGCTTGGCCAGACCTTCAACCGTGGTGGGGGTCACACCCTCGTCCTGCTCCACCAGCGCGGTCTGCTTCTTGGAGACCCTTACCTCTACGGGGTGCATATAGCGCTTCTGGAAGGCCCTGTCATTGGCAACCGCCATCTGGTACTGCTCGTAGCGCCTCAGGACCACCGCGTCGCACTCCTCCTTGGTAATCCCAACTTCCTTGGCCACGTTCTCGGCGGTCTGTACCATCTTGAGGGATGGAACGACGTTGGGGTCACCGTTGAAGTTGTCCATCATCCAGTTTTCGCTCTCCACCTCGCCTCCGGGACCCATGGGCTGGGGCCACACGGTATGAGGACCGTTGGAACAGCGGTCGGCCATCAGGCCAAAGCCCACATTAAAAGCACCCTGCTCTACGGCGAGCGCAGCGAGATTGATAATCGTGGTGGACGTCGTGCAGGCCTGGTTGATCATGAGGCCGGGCAGGTTCTTCTTGTTGTCTGTTAGTATGCCGGCAGACCAGTTGTGGCTGTAAAACAGGTGGTGCTGATGGATGGTAATCCCGAAATACAGGTAGTCGAGGATGGCGGGATCGATCTTCTTCTTCAGAAACCAGATCCTCGCCGTCTTGGCTCCCAACACAATAGAATTTTCATTCTGCATGCTTCCCTGCCAGCGGCAGAATGGGCTTGAATAGTAACCTCCATAGGGTATATATACCTTCTTGTACATGTGTCTTTCCTCCATATAGAATTAAAATTCTATATACAGAAAAATATTCTATATATAGAATTTGTTTTATTTTATCATTTTCCAAGTGGGCTGTCAAGAAAAAAATATCTTAAGCAGAAGTATGAGGTAACCCTGTGGCGTTTCTCTTTTTGATAATCTGGAGGGGTGAAAGGTCCCAGTTATAACTATTCCTGC
>CAYHAB010000035.1:0-4440 GCA_964354505.1 uncultured Thermodesulfobacteriota bacterium | reverse complement strand
GGAGTTGATCGGCGCAGAGGCTCCGGGGGGAGATAGCCGGCAGCGCTGGGGAGCCCAGGAGGCGCCTCGTGCCATCAACGACGTGGCGGAGGAAGAGGAGGGGACGCGGCTTCCTACCCGCCTGGAGGAGTTCAACCGCGTCCTGGGCGGCGGGATTGTCACCGGCTCGGTAGTCCTGCTGGGTGGGGATCCGGGGATCGGGAAATCCACCCTTATATTTCAGTGCCTCCATGGCATCGCCTCCCAGGGGAAGAGATGCCTCTACATCTCCGCCGAGGAGTCTCTCAGACAGACCAAGCTGCGGGCCAAGCGCCTCGGGGCAGTGAGCGACGATCTCTTCGTAGCTGCCGAGACCTCGCTGGAGCGGATCATCCAGGATGTGGAGGAGACCAAGCCTAAGGTCGTGGTGATCGATTCCATCCAGTCCATCTACACCTCCCAGCTGGGATCGGCCCCCGGGAGCATCAGCCAGGTGCGGGAGGCCTCGGGGAGGTTGACCTATCTGGCCAAGGGATTGGGGGTGGCGATCTTCCTGGTGGGTCATGTGACCAAAGACGGGGCCATCGCCGGCCCCCGGGTACTGGAGCACATTGTGGATACTGTCCTCTACATGGAGCGCAGCGCGGACAGCCCCTTCCGCATCCTGAGGGCCGTGAAGAATCGCTTCGGTTCCACCAATGAGATCGGCGTCTTCGAAATGAAGGAGGGGGGGTTGCAGGAAGTGACCAACCCTTCGGAGATCTTTCTGGCTGAGCGGCCCACGGGGACCTCGGGGAGCACCGTGATGGCGAGCATGGAGGGAACCAGGCCCATCCTGGTGGAGATCCAGGCCCTGGTCGCCCCCACGGCCTTTGCCGTCCCCCGAAGGATGTCCATAGGGGTGGACTACAACCGGCTCTCCCTCCTGGTAGCTGTGCTGGAGAAGAAGCTCGGGGTAAACCTCTCGCATCAGGACATCTTCGTCAATGTGGCCGGGGGATTGAGAATCGAAGAACCCGCCGTCGATCTGGGCGTGGTGGTCGCCGTGGCCTCCAGTCACCTGGACAAGGTCATCCCTCCGGACATGGTGGTCTTCGGCGAGGTGGGGCTGACCGGGGAGGTGCGGGGGGTGAGTTTTGGTGAGATGCGGATCCGGGAGGCGGCCCGCCTGGGCTTTAAGGGATGTATCCTACCCCGCAGCAGCGCCCAGGGGATCAGGCCTCCAGTGGGAATGGAGATCATCACGGTGAGAGACCTGCGGGAGGTATGGGAACGATTGTTCTGAAGGGTGACCAACACCTTCCCCCAGCCGCCTCACCTCAGGAAGAGCTGAGGCGGGCCATCAACCGCATGTGCACCCTGAAGGTAATGTGATGGAGATCAAGGTCCCCTATGGGCAGAACTGGGTGACAATCGACTGTCCGGAGGAGAATCTCGCGGGGATCATCTTTCCCAACGAGGTCCCGCTACGAGAGGAGCGAGAGATCCTGGAGGAGGCCCTGGCCAATCCCATCGACGCCGAAAGGATGGCACACTTTATGGGCGATGGCAAAGAGGTGCTCTTTGTGGTCAACGACGGCACACGCCCTACCCCCACGGCACGCATCCTCGACCACCTGGCCGGGGATATAGGGGAACGGCCCGTACGGTTCCTCGTGGCCACCGGTTCCCACCGTCCCCCCACCGCCGCGGAGTTCAAACAGATCTTCGGCCCTTGGTTCGCGCGATTTCAAAAGGCGATCTTCGTCCATAACTGCCGCGCGGAATCGGAGATGGCCCCCCTCGGTACCACCTCCCGCGAAACACCCCTGGCCCTCAACCGGCGGGTGGTTGAGGCCCGCAAGATAGTGGCCCTCTCGTCGGTGGAACCCCACTATTTTGCCGGCTTTACCGGAGGGAGAAAATCCTTTTTCCCGGGTGTGGCTGCCTATCAGACCATGGAGCATAATCACCGGTTGGCCCTGCAGCAGGGGGCGGCCCCCCTGGCCTTGAGAGGAAACCCCGTCCACGAAGACCTGGCCGAGGCCATGGGCTCCCTCGATGGGAAGGAAATCCACTCCCTCCAGGTGGTGCTGGACCGCTCGCATCGCATCTGTGCCGCCTTCGACGGCTCCCTCGAGGGGACCTTTGCGGCGGCAACGGAAAAGGCCGAAGAGGTCTTCTCCGCAGAGATCAAGGAGCGGGCCGACGTCGTCGTGACCGTTGCCCCTTTTCCGATGGACATCGACCTCTACCAGGCCCAGAAGGCCCTCGAACACGGCAGGTTTGCCCTCAAAGAAGGGGGGATCATCATCCTGGTCTCCCGGTGTCCCATGGGTGTCGGGAACGACTGGTTTTATCAGCTCCTGAGCCGGGCCATGGACCCTGCGGAGGTATGCCCTCTCATCAAGGACTCATTTCACCTCGGAGACCACAAGGCGGCCAAGATCGCCGAGCTGGCCATGGGGGCACAGATATGGGGGGTGACAGACCTTGATCCGTCGATCCTGGGGCATTGCTTTATGAAGCCGTATGCCGATCTCCAAGAGGCCCTGCGGGCCGCCATCGAGGAGAAAGGCCCCCACACGCAGATCCTCTTTCTGATGAACGGAAGCATGACCGTCCCAAAAACAGGAGGTAAGTGCTCATGAAGATAATCTACGAAACAAATTTCCCCGACCTCGCCCTGCTCAAGCGGGGGAAGGTGAGGGATGTCTACGAGGTGGCAGACAAGCTCCTCATTGTGGCCACCGATCGGGTGTCGGCCTTCGATGTGATCATGGCCGACCCCATACCGGGGAAGGGAAAGATCCTGACCGAAATCTCTACATCGTGGTTTCGCTTGATGGAGGATGTGATCCCCAACCACCTGGTCTCCACCCGCGTGGAGGCATATCCCCCGCCGTGCAGCAAGTACGCAGAGGAGTTGGAGGGAAGAAGCATGCTCGTTTACCGCGCCGATCCCGTCCCCATCGAATGTGTAGTCAGGGGATATCTGGCAGGCTCAGGCTGGAAGGAGTACCAAAAGAACAGCAAAGTATGCGGCATCACCCTCCCCAAGGGCTTGATTGAATCGGCCCAACTGCCGGCACCCATCTTCACCCCCTCCACCAAGGAGGAGTTGGGGAGTCACGACATCAACATCACCTTTGAGGAGATGGTGCAAAAGATAGGAAAAGGGCTGGCCGAGAGGCTGCGCGAGGTTACCCTCACCATATACGACCGGGCCCGCCGGATTGCCGAGGCCAAAGGGATCATTATCGCCGACACCAAACTGGAGTTCGGCCTGCGGGATGGCGAGCTTATCCTCATCGATGAGCTCCTCACCCCCGATTCCTCCCGCTTCTGGCCTGCCGAGGATTACCGGCCCGGGGGGGCGCAGCACAGCTTCGACAAGCAGGTTCTGCGGAACTATCTCCTCACCCTCGATTGGAACCAAAGCCCTCCTCCCCCGCCGCTGCCAAAGGCAATCGTGGCCAAGACGCGGGAGCGGTACCTGGAGGCCTTACAGCGGCTGATCGGTTAGCGGCCTTGAGCCCGGCTATGCTGAGGATGGAGGTGAGGAAGACCCTGATAGAAAAGAGGGCGCTTCATCCGAAGAGGCCCCCTCGTTACAATAATTAATCTTTTTCATTTCTCCTGAGCACCCTGTCATCACCCACCCGCACGGTAACCTTCACGGCGTCGAAGTACTCCGCCAATGGTATGGCGTACTTTCTGGAGACACCGGTGAGGGCCTTGAAATCCTGGGTGGATATCTTCCCCTTTGCCCTGAGGAAGGCGATGAGCTGCTCTCTGAGTTCATGCAAGGGCTCTTGATGGAAGTACACCCCCTCCTTGAGCTTGACGATTGTCCCCTCATTGATAAGGAGTGAGAGGATCTCCTGTACCTCTTTTGCGACGGCCCCGAGTTGCTCGCCTAACTCCTTTGACGAGGGGGGGGTGAGGCCACTTTTGTGCATGACTTCCTTGATCTTTTCCTCTAACGCCCGCTGTTCCCCTTCGAGGGCGATGCGGTGGCCGGCCAGCCGCACCTTGTCCTTTTCCTGGACCGCTCCCCCGCCCCCCACGAGGTCTGTGAGGAGGGCAGTAAAGAGTTTCGCGTCCACCTCCGCGGGGAGCTTGGTCTTGAGCTCCTCTTTGGGGATGCCCGGCTTGAGGGGATTTTCGGCATGGTACTTTTTAAGGGAGCCGACCATCTCATCCTTGAGGCGGCTATAGAGCTCCCCATCAATGACCCGTTCGGCCTCCCGGTCAAACTTGACGGCCCCTTTCCGGGAGAGGAGATCATTCATCGTCGCCGACAATGCCGCGGGGGGAATATTGGCGCGCCCGGCAAGGGTCGCTGTTGCTACCCCCCGGATGCCCCCCTTCCTGATATGAAAACCGAGGATGAAAGAAGGGTCTCCACCCTTCAATTGTTCGAGTTGCGTGACGAATTCCCCCTTAAACCTCTTGTGCCGCTGCGGATGGGCGTCGAGG
>CAYHAB010000034.1:0-2930 GCA_964354505.1 uncultured Thermodesulfobacteriota bacterium | reverse complement strand
CAGCGCGGGGCAACGCCCCTATACTTGTATCTTTTTTATTTTTTGTGGGCTGAGAGGGGGAAAATCAAGGAGGACGCAGTATGCTATTGTCCCATTCAGGGAGAAAAATCCTCGCCTTGAGGCGATAGTAGTTTACTTACGGTATGGACAGAGTCGAGGTGATCGTATTACCACTTGGCGATAAGATTGACGAACCACCCGCCTGCTTCATAATTCAAGTTCGTAAGGTCGTCATTAAAATCGGTGAAATTGTAGCCCACGCCGATCTTAATGTGGTCATTAATGTGCCGATAGAGGCACACCAGGGCTCCATGCTTGTAGTCTTCCGCCTGAAAAACTTTCAAAAAGCGGTATTCAAGGCTCGCATCCCACTTCTTGATAAACTCATAATTGAGCCTCCCTATT
Organism: uncultured Thermodesulfobacteriota bacterium; assembly: GCA_964354505.1. GTDB lineage: Bacteria > Desulfobacterota > B13-G15 > B13-G15 > RBG-16-54-18 > RBG-13-52-11. Next base: position 2,525 of record CAYHAB010000034.1, on the reverse strand, counting down.
AAAAGCATCGTGTCTGAAGAAACCCACTCTCCGCTCGTCCTGCCAAGCCGCATCTGCCCCGTCTTGTAGGCAGCCTTTGCCCCTATGCTGAAATGCCTGGAGAGGTCATATATACCTTCCAAGGCAACGACGTGGCTCAGCTCATCAACATCGGTACTCCCTTCCTGAGAGAGAGGAGGGAGGTCTTCAAAGAAGGTATATTTAAAGAGCATATTGAGCTTATCCACTTTGATCGGTCTGTACGCAAAACCCGTGCTGATCTCAACAAAACGGGCATCGTCCATAGAGTTTGTTCTGTTCCGCGTTAAGGAGAAATTGAAATTGCCGAGGAATGTCCATTCCTTATTCACAGTATATTTTATAGAGTTCGTGGTAACATATTGGTTCTCATCCTCATCCCCTCTATCCAGGCGCAGCTCGAATCGGGTAGATGCCTTAAGGGGTTCATGGTCATACGTCACCCCAAAAGAAGCGGTATCCCTCTCTATGATATCATGCTCAACATAGGCGGTTGCCGCATCTTCCGTAACATGGGCGTTTTCATACTTAATATCAATATTCCATCGTTGCGTCGGGCGATACTTGATGCCGACTATCTCCGAATTGGCGGTTTCCTCCCTTGAATCCTTGAATTGGTTTTCAGAATAGATATCCGTCTGATCATTCATCCGGTACGTAGAGCCGAAGGTAACCCTATGCGTTCTGCCGCCCGGCTCTGTTTTATCGGTGGAAAGCATATAGGTTGTGTACGTATTGAGCCTTTCATTAACGGTGCTCGTGAGACCGACCCTTCCTCCATAACCGAGATTCCCTCCAAAGCCTTCAAGATCAGCCTTGAGCCACTTCGTGATCTGCGAGCTTATCCCTATGGTTGTCTTATTGTCTTCGGGGGTCTCATCGCTGTTATACAGCGATACCTGCTGGGCTGCATAGAGCTGTGTGCCTTTCGTAAGGTCATACGCCACCTTGACTGCGGCAAGGACATCCTCCTGTGTTTCCAGAATGCCGTCATCCTCTGGGTGCTCGGGTATTATATAGTCTTCGCCCTCTTTGAGCTTCTTATACCTGACCTCGAAGAGGCTTCGTAACCTATCTGTCCATCGCCATTCCAGTTGGGCCGTTGAGGTGCTCTCAAAGAAACCGTCCGTTTCGTCGAAGGTGGCATGTTTTAGCCGGAAGGTGCCGTTCTTGGTAAAATCGTATTGCAATTTCACGCCGAATTCGGTGGTATCATGTTCTGTGTCCTTGCCTAAACTGGAAAATCCCCGTTCTCTCAAGACATAATATGCCGCGAGATCGAGCGGAAAGGCGCCGTCTGTAATCTCCTTAAAGTCTATTACCTGTTCTATCTTATAGGCGTTCCCCTTGTTTTTATCAGCCGATGTCTCTATGGGAGAAAAGCTCAAGCCGCCATCGATGGAAAATGATCCGGGTATCTGGGTCTGTTGAGAAGAGGCAAATTCAAGGTTGGTATAGGTGCCCTTGAACAGTTTTACCTTCGCATCTATGCCATAGAGGTTATAGTCCTGGTCATCTCTTTTTTCCCGCACAAAGGTAGCCCCCACACCAAGTTGATCGAAGACCCACCAAAAACCCCTGACCCCTCCGGTAAGGTTTTCCACTTCATTGGTGCAGCCGAAGCATTCTGAGTTATACTCATAGTCGATAATTAAAAAGACGGCATCGCCATTTAAAAGGGCGCTGCTTATTATAGTATAGGAATTGGCGAGGATGGGAAGCGGCGAGTTTAATATAATACGGCCTTGATAGTAGTCAATGGTGTAATCGTTCCCCGCTATAAGCGTTGCGGTATTGACCACCCTTCCGGAATCCTTATCTCTTATCTGAATGGCTACCTTTTCCGATCCCTCCACCACCCTCTGGTATCTCAAATAATAGAGGCTGCCGCCGGTGGATAAAAACTCATTATGGTCTTGCAGGCTCTGGGATTCGGAGATAAATCCCGTTAAGATCCCTTTGGGATCCCCGAATCGCGTTTCCGAGACGGATTCATAATACACCTTGGCGCCGTAAAGGCTGCGGTTGTACCTGGCAAGCTCAGTACCCGTGATCTGGGTGTTATAGTTCCCCCAGAGGGCCTTGGATTTGTCCCATTCAAGCCTTACGTAAAACCTCCCCTGGGTTTCGACATCGCTGACGAGGGTGGAATCATCGCCGTATACCGGGTAGTATTTATCAGGATCAAGATTACGGAAGATACGCTTGGGGTCTTTTTCGCCCATCCTCGTGATTATATCTTGAATCTTTCCCTCTTCCGTATCCAGGTACGCGGTCAGGAGATACTTTCCTTTTATCTTGCCTTTTAAATAGAAGGCCGCCCTTCCGTCTACATAGATCTTTTCATTATAGTGATCGTCCTGAGCGACCGGCTCAACATGGCCGCTGAAGGTATACTGCCCCACGGTTAAATCGATGATACCGACCATAAAGAAATCGTCGAAAAAGTCCTTAAAAAAGGCCTTTAAGGATCCTTTCTTTGCACCGGCAACAGCTACCTTCTCAAC
>CAYHAB010000033.1:0-11318 GCA_964354505.1 uncultured Thermodesulfobacteriota bacterium | reverse complement strand
ATGGTGATGCCGGGGGACAATGTGACCTTTCAGGTGGAGTTGATTACGCCCATTGCCTTAGAGAAGGAATTGCGGTTTGCCATCAGAGAGGGTGGACGCACCGTAGGGGCAGGTGTCGTCACCGAAATCACGGAGTAAGGGGAATCAAGGATGTCCAACGATCGAATCAGGGTCTGTCTCAAAGCGTTTGATCATAAATTACTCGATCAGTCTGTTCAGGAGATCGTGGATGCCGTGATGAGGACCGGTGCGCGAGTTGCCGGCCCTATCCCACTCCCCACCAAGATCAACAAATTCTGTGTCCTCAGATCGCCGAACATCGACAAGAAATCGAGGGAACAGTTTGAGATGAGGACTCACAAGAGACTTCTTGACATCCTCGAGCCAACCCAACAGACGGTGGACGCCCTCATGAGATTGGAACTTGCCGCAGGGGTCGATGTAGAGATTAAGTTGTGATGGAGTCTTCACCATGCTGAAGGGTATGATTGGTAGAAAACTCGGTATGACGCAGGTCTTCGGTGACAATGGGAATGTCATCCCCATCACCGTTATCGAGGCAGGCCCCTGCGCAATCACTCAGATTAAGACTAAAGAAAAAGAAGGGTACAATGCCTTCCAGCTTGGCTTCGCGAAGAAAAAGCCCCAGCGTGTCAACCGTCCCTTATCGGGGCACTTTCTGAAGAGCGGCACGGGCCCGTTTTACTTCCTCAGGGAGTTTCGTGTGGACGAGACGGGGGAGTATAAGGTAGGGCAGGAGATAACCATCCTGGAGGCCTTCAAGGTTGGGGATGTCGTTGATATAACCGGCACCAGCAAGGGGAAGGGGTTTTCCGGGGTCATAAAGCGCCATGGCTTCAGAGGTTCCCATGCCTCCCACGGGACCCATGAATACTTCAGGCACGGCGGGTCCATCGGTTCGAACACCTTCCCAGGAAGGACCTTTAAGGGGAAGAAGATGCCCGGCCTCCTTGGCAACAGCCGGGTAACCGTACAGAATTTTCAGATCGTCGACATAAAACCGGAGAGGAACCTCCTCTTGGTCAAAGGGGCCATCCCTGGTTCGATCAACTCCATCGTAATCATCAGGGAGGCCGCAAAAAAGGCGGTTCCGCGAGAAGAACACACAGCAGCGAATGAGGGTTAAAAGGAAATGGCGCAGTGTGACCTGTACAATCTGGAAAAGAAAAAGGTGGGAAACCTAGAGCTACAGGACCATGTCTTTGCGGCCACCGTCAAACCACACCTCTTTTATGAAGTGACCAAGTGGCAATTGGCCAAGAGGCGTCGGGGGACCGCCTCTACCAAGGAACGCTCGGCGGTGAGCGGTGGAGGGCGCAAGCCCTGGAGACAAAAGGGAACGGGACGGGCACGAGCCGGAACCAGCAGATCCCCTCTGTGGCGGGGTGGTGGTACTATCTTCGGCCCCCATCCTCGGGATTACGGCTATCCCCTCCCCAAAAAGGTCCGCATGGCAGCTCTGCGCTCGGCCTTAAGCTTTCGCTTCCAAGAGGGTAAATTTCTCATCCTCGATGATTTTCCCTCACCCGAGATGAAGACCAAGGCCTTTGTCAAGGCCATGGAGGGCTTGGGGATCAAAAACGCCTTGATCGTAACCGATGGGGAAAACATCAACCTGGAACGATCCGCCAGAAACGTACTGGGGGTCAAAGTCTTGCGGCATAACGGGCTTAACGTATTTGATATCCTCAAGTACGAACATCTGATCATCCTGAAACCGGCCATCGAGAAGATAGAAGAGAGATTGAAGGGATGAGAGATATATACCAGGTCATCAAGAAGCCCTTGATCACTGAGAAGGCGAATATTCTTAAGGAAAAGGAGAACAAGGTCGCCTTCGTCGTGGACCGGGCGGCTAACAAGGCGGAGATTAAGGAGGCAGTAGAGCGCCTCCTCAAGGTGAAGGTCCTCAAGGTGCACGTTTCCAATATGAAAGGGAAGCCTCGGAGACTTGGACGCAACATCGGTAAACGCCCCGATTGGAAAAAGGCGGTGGTCACCCTGAGGCCAGGGGACCGTATTGAATTCTTTGAGGGTGCTTAACCAGAGGAAATCTGACCCATGGGCATAAAAAAATACCAACCCACATCTCCCGGTAGAAGGTTCCAGACGGTCCCTACCTTTGAAGAGATTACCCGTACTGAACCGGAACGTAGCCTCCTGCGCCCCGCAAAGAGCAGCGGCGGAAGAAACAATGCCGGGAGGATGACCGTTAGGTATAGGGGTGGAGGACACAAGCGGAGATACCGGGTGATCGACTTTGTCAGGAGAGATAAGGTAGAGATACCCGCCACGGTGGCGAGTATCGAATATGACCCAAACCGCTCTGCAAGGATCGCCCTCTTGCACTACGCAGATGGGGAAAAGAGGTATATCATTGCCCCCCTCGAGATCAAGGTGGGTAACAAGGTTATGGCAGGGGAAAAGGTGGAGATCGAACCCGGCAACGCCCTTCCCCTGAAAAACATACCCCAGGGTACCCTCATCCACAATATTGAGCTCAAGATAGGAAAAGGAGGGCAGTTGATCAGGAGTGGTGGCGGACACGGGCGGATCATGGCGAAAGAAGGAAACTACGCCCACGTGAGACTCCCCTCCGGTGAGGTACGATTAGTGCACCAAGAGTGCTACGCCACGATTGGACAGGTGAGCAACATAGATCACGAAAGCATCTCCATCGGGAAGGCAGGCAGGTCCCGATGGTTAGGGAGACGTCCTCATGTGCGGGGTGTGGCCATGAACCCGGTAGACCACCCCATGGGGGGAGGAGAGGGGAAGACCTCAGGGGGCGGACATCCTGTCAGCCCGTGGGGGGTCCCCGCAAAGGGATACAAGACCAGGAGAAACAAGGCCACCGATAAATACATCGTTAAGAGAAAGAAATGAGTTCATATTCTTTGAGATAGACAGGAGGATTCGTGGCACGTTCTCTCAAGAAAGGTCCCTATATCGAGCCCAGCCTTTTGAGAAGGATCAAGAAGGCCAAAGAGGGTACAGGGGAGAAGGTGATCAAGACATGGTCACGTCGGTCCACCATCATCCCTGAATTGGTGGGCTTGACCATAGCGGTCCATAATGGGAAAAAATTCATCCCCGTCTTCGTCACTGAGGATATGGTGGGGTATAAACTGGGTGAATTTGCCCCCACCCGTATCTTCCACAGCCATGCTGGGGACAAAAAGACCAGGGTGGTCAAGGGCAAGTAAAGAGGAGTTGATAAGGAAGATGGAGGTCACGGCTAGAGCGAAATATGTGAGGGTTTCTCCTCAGAAGGCCAGATTGGTGACCGAGTTGGTCAAGGGCAAGAAGGTGGAGGAGGCCTTGAATATACTGGCCTTTACCCAAAAGGCCTTTGCCAAGACTTTGAAAAAACTGATCAATTCCGCCGTGGCCAACGCCCAGCAGAATAGCAAGATGGATGTGGATACCCTCGTGGTCAAGAGAATTTTTGTAGACGGCGGGCCCGCTCTCAAGCGGCATATACCAAGGGCTATGGGGAGGGCCACTATGATTAGAAAGAGGACCAGCCATATAACGGTGGTCTTGGATGTGAAATAACAAGGGGAGGTGACGGCTTGGGGCAAAAAGTACATCCTATCGGTTTTAGGCTGGGGACTATAAAGAATTGGAATTCCACGTGGTTCGCCGAGAGGGATTACGCCACCCTCTTGCATGAAGATTTGACCATCAGGAACTACGTCACTAACAAGCTATCCCACGCAGCAGTTTCTGCGGTGGAGATAGAACGGGTGGCAAACAAGGCGAGCAAGGTAAAGATAAATATATCTACTGCTCGGCCAGGTATCATCATCGGCAAAAAAGGAGCGGAGGTGGAAAACCTCAAAAACGAGCTCCAGGCCATGACGAAAAGGGAGATCATCATCAACATCAAAGAGATCAGAAAGGCCGAGACAGTAGCCAAACTGGTGGCCGAGAACGTGGCCTTTCAGTTGCAACGCCGGGTGGCCTTCAGGAGGGCGATGAAGCGCAGTGTGAATTCCGCCATCAAGTTGGGGGCGCAGGGAATAAAGATTGCCTGTTCCGGGAGATTAGGTGGGCATGAGATAGCCCGCCGAGAATGGTACCGAGAAGGGCGGGTCCCCCTGCACACCATCCGCGCCGATATTGATTACGGCGTCGCCGAGGCCAGAACGACATACGGTATCATAGGGATAAAGGTGTGGATATTTAATGGAGAGGTTCTCTCCCCCCGAGAGGGTACTGCTCCCTAACATGGTGGGACACTATGCTGGCGCCCAAGAAGACTAAATACCGCAAGCAACAAAAGGGGAGGATCAGAGGCAAGGCCCAGGCGGGCAACGACCTCAACTTCGGCGACTTCGGTCTTCAGGCATTGGAGGGCGGGCGGATAACCAACCGCCAGATCGAAGCAGCCCGTATCGCCATGACCCGTTTCATCAAGCGGACGGGGAGGATCTGGATTCGCATCTTTCCTGACAAGCCCTTCACGAAGAAACCCGCCGAGACCCGGATGGGAAAGGGGAAGGGGGCTACTGAGGGATGGGTGGCCGTAGTGAAATCTGGACGCATCCTGTATGAGATGGAAGGCGTCCCTGAAGAAAGGGCAAAGGAGGCCTTTCGACTTGCCTCGCACAAACTCCCCATCGCCACCCGATTTGTGGCCCGGGAGGAAATATGGTGAGGGCACGGGAACTGCGGGAACTGAGCATCGATGAGCTTCACCAGAAAGAGCATGACCTCAAGGAGGAGCTTTTTAACCTCAGGTTTCAGCGAGCTACCGGCCAGCTTGAGAATCTCATGCGCTTGGCCCACGTCAAGCGAGATATAGCCAGGGTCAAGACCGTGTTACTAGAGAGAATGGGAAAGGAGAGCAATGAGAAGGCGGGGAATGAGAAAACATGAAATAGGGGTTGTGGTCAGCAACAAGATGGATAAAACGGCAACCATTAAGGTAGAACGCATGACCCAGCACCCCGTTTACAAGAAATATATCAAACGCTACACCACCTATAAGGCCCATGATGAGGAGAATACGTGTAGCGTCGGCGACAAGGTCTTGATCGAGGAAACCCGCCCCCTCAGCAAGACCAAGAGGTGGAGTGTAAAGAAGACCATCGAAAAGGCACCGGAGGTTTAACGGATACCAATGATTCAAATGCAGACCATCTTAGATGTAGCCGACAATTCGGGTGCGAGAAAGATCGGCTGTATCAAGGTCTTGGGTAGCTCAAAGAGAAAATATGCCTCGTTGGGTGATGTAATCGTGGTCTCGGTCAAGGACGCCATCCCCAACTCTAAGATCAAGAAGGGAGATGTGGTGAGGGCCGTGGTGGTCAGGACTAAAAAGGGCGTAAAGAGGCTTGATGGTTCCTATATAAAGTTTGACGATAACTCGGCCGTACTCATCAACCCGCAAAATGAACCTCTTGGCACCCGGATCTTCGGTCCGGTTGCCAGGGAGCTCAGGGCGAAAAAGTTCATGAAGATCATCTCCCTGGCCCCGGAGGTCCTGTGAGAAGGGATATGGAGAAGGAATTAATCAAGAAGAACGACACTGTGATGGTGGTTGCAGGCAAGGAGAAGGGTAAGTCGGGGAAGGTGTTCAAGGTCCTCCCCAAAAAGGACGCGGTGTTCATTGAGCGCCTCAACTTCGTCAAGAGACACTTGCGACCCGGTGCCAGCCATGGAAAGGGCGGCATCGTGGAACAGGAAGCCCCCATCCATATCTCCAATGTTCAACTGCTTTGCGCCAAATGCAACCTCCCCACCCGCATAGGGAAAAAGGTCCTGGAAGATGGAAGACGGATTCGAATCTGCAGGAAGTGCGGGGAGGCCATCGATGAATAGAATTTTCATAAGGTAGGTCGGCGATGTCGATGAAAGAATTCTATCATAAAGAAGTTGTTCCGGCCCTTCAGAAGCGCTTTAACTATAGAAACATCCTGCAGGTCCCCAGGCTGGAAAAGATCGTCATCAACATGGGGTTAGGAGAGGCCATGCAGAACATAAAGATTCTCGACTCCGCCACAGAGGAGATAGCCGCCATCGCGGGGCAGAAGCCGATTATCACCAAGGCCAAGCGGTCTATCGCTCAATTCAAACTGAGGGCCGGCATGCCCATCGGCTGTATGGTGACCCTGAGAAAAGAAAGGATGTATGAGTTTTTGAACAGGCTCATCAACGTGGCCCTCCCCCGCGTGAGGGATTTCCGCGGGTTCTCCCCGCACGCCTTTGATGGCAGGGGCAATTATGCCTTGGGGATAAAGGAGCAAATCATCTTCCCTGAGATCAATTATGATAAGATAGACAAGATTAAAGGAATGAATATCGTTATTACGACCACAGCCAAGACAGATGAGGAGGGAAGGGAACTCCTCAAGCTGTTGGGTATGCCCTTTAGGAGTTAAGGAGGTTTTCTCGTGGCGAGAAAGACGTTAAGGTTGAAGGCCCAGCGGCCAAACAAATTCAAGGTGAGAGAATACAATAGGTGCCCTATCTGTGGGAGGCCCCGGGCCTATTATAGAAAGTTCGATATGTGCCGTATCTGTTTTAGGAAATTTGCACTCCGGGGTGACATCCCGGGGGTTACCAAATCCAGTTGGTAATGTTTGGAGGAGGGAATATAATCAATGAGCATGACTGACCCCATAGCGCACATGTTGACCAAGGTGCGCAATGCGATTGTGGCCAAAAAAACAGAGGTAGAAATCCCTTCTTCTAAGATGAAGGCGCGGATAGCTGACATCTTCAAAGAAGAGGGATATATCAAAGACTATGAGATTATCCCAGGGAAAACACAGGGTATCATTAAGATGCGCTTCAAATACGACAAGCATAAGCAGAATGTAATCGTCAACTTGCAGCGGGTGAGCAAGCCCAGCCGCAGGGTTTATGTGGCCAAGGATGAAATCCCATCGGTGTTAAACGGCATGGGAACAACTATCCTTTCTACCTCCAGGGGGGTGATGACGGATCGCGCAGCACGCCAGGTGGGGGTAGGAGGGGAAGTCATCTGCTATGTCTGGTAGTTTTAAGAGGGAGGACTAGATGTCCAGGATAGGAAAAGCCCCCATATCTGTCCCCCATGGTGTTGAGATCAAACAAGCGGGATCTGCCGTGGAGGTAAAAGGTCCCAAAGGGATCCTATCTCAGCCCATCCCCATGGGTATCTCCTTCCAGGTCGAGGATGGAATGCTTCACGTCAAACGCAATGGGGATACAAAGAAAGCACGATCCCTCCATGGCTTGATCAGGACACTGATCGCCAATATGGTAACGGGAGTGACCCAGGGGTTTGAAAAAAGACTCGAAATAGTGGGGATAGGATACCGGGCCAATCTCCAGGGCAGGAACCTCCAGTTGAGTTTGGGTTACTCACACCCAGTGATCTATTCCATTCCCGAGGGCATTGAGGTAGCGGTGGAAAAGCAGACCAACATCCAGATAACGGGAATCGATAAACAAAGGGTCGGGCAGGTGGCAGCCGAGATACGAAGCTTCAAAAAACCCGAGCCCTACAAGGGAAAGGGGATTAAATACGTAGGAGAGCAGGTCCGCCGGAAAGCGGGCAAGGCAAAAGGCGGCTAAGGAGGAGGGTGTGGCAACCAAGAGGTTAGCAGGAAGGTTGCGTAGAAAGCTTAGGGTCAGAAAAAAGGTGAGAGGAACCGAGGAGAGGCCTCGTCTCACGGTTTACAGGAGCTTGACGCACATCTACGCCCAGGTCATCAACGACATCACCGGACAGACCCTGGCGGCGGCATCCACCCTCAGTAAGGAGTTGCAGGGAACGTTAAAGGCAACGGGCAACGCCGAGGCAGCCAAAGCCGTGGGTGAACTCATAGCCCAAAAGGCCCTGGAGAGGGGGATCAAGAAGGTGGTCTTCGATCGCAACGGATTCCTCTACCACGGCAGGATAAAGACGTTGGCTGATGCAGCGCGCCAAAAAGGACTCGAGTTTTGAGAGGAGAGCGTATGGTGGAGAAGATAGATTCCACGGAACAGGAGTTAACCGATCGGGTCGTACACATCAGCAGGGTAGCCAAGGTCGTGAAGGGAGGAAGGAGATTTCGTTTCAGCGCCCTGGTGGTGGTGGGAGATGGAAATGGCACCGTGGGCAGCGGCCTCGGAAAGGCCCATGAGGTCCCTGAGGCCATTCGTAAGGGTATCGAACTGGCGAAAAAGAACCTCATGAAGGTTCCTATTATCAATACTACCATACCCTATATGGTCGTCGGAAGGTTTGGAGCTGGCAAGGTCATCTTGAGGCCGGCTTCGGAGGGGACCGGGGTCATCGCCGGGGCAACGGTCAGGGCGGTGGTTGAGGTGGCGGGGATACAGAACATCCTGACAAAGTCACTCGGTTCCAATAACCCCCACAACCTGGTCAAGGCCACCTTTGAGGGCCTCAAACAGCTCAAGACCCCGGAGGAGATCGCTCAGAAACGGGGGATAGAGGTGGGAGCATTCCTGAGGCAATAGATGGGCACTGGATACGTAAAGATCAAATTGGTCCGCAGCGGCATCGGGCGTCCCAAAAAACACCGGGACGTGTTGCAAGGAATGGGTTTGACCAAATTAAACAAGGTGGTGGTCATGAAAGACACACCGGAGACGAGGGGGATGATCAACAAGGTCTCCCATCTTGTGGAGGTGATTGAGTAAGATGCTGGGACAGCTGAAACCGCCCGGAGGGGCGACAAAAAGGGTGAAACGCGTTGGCAGAGGTCCCGGCTCGGGGCTGGGAAAGACGGCGGGCCGGGGTCACAAGGGCCAGAAGTCTCGCAGCGGTGCACACATCTCACCCGGTTTTGAAGGTGGGCAGATGCCTCTGCAGAGGCGGCTTCCCAAGCGGGGTTTCAGAAATATATTCAAAAAGCGTTTCGCCCTGGTACATATCAAGGACCTCAACCGCTTTTCAGCGGGTGAGGTGGTTGATGTCGAGGCACTGCAGAAGGCGGGGTTGGTTGATAAGGTCTATGATGGGGTAAAGATACTGGGAGATGGCGATCTCACAATCGCCCTCACCGTCAGGGCCCATAATTTTACCGAGTCGGCACGAAAGAAGATCGAGGCGATCTCGGGGAAAGTTGAGGTGGCCTCATGATGACGGCTATCGGCACTATTTTCAAGATACCGGAACTCAAGAGGCGAATCACGGTCACCCTTCTGTTATTGGCGGTCTATCGGATAGGATGCCATATACCCACTCCGGGGATTGACAGTGTGGCCCTCACTTCATTCTTCGAACAAGCAGGGTCAACGTTGCTCGGCTTCTTTGATATGTTTGCCGGAGGCGCCATGAAACGCCTGTCAGTCTTTGCCCTGGGTATTATGCCCTACATCAGTTCTTCCATTATCCTCCAGCTGCTCACGGTGGTTGTCCCTTACCTCGAGCGCCTGCAGAAAGAGGGGGAGATAGGAAGGAGGAAGATAGTCCAGTACACGAGGTATGGCACGGTCATCCTCAGTATCATCCAGGGCTTCGGCATCGCCATGTGGATGGAAGCTCAGCACGGCATGGATGGGACACCGATAGCCCTGCATCTAGGGTGGTCCTTCCGACTTATGACGACAATCACCCTGGCTGCCGGCACCGCATTCCTGATGTGGTTGGGAGAACAGATCACCGAGCGGGGGATCGGCAACGGCATCTACCTGATCATCTTCGCTGGGATCGTGGCAAGCATGCCTGCCGCTGTGGGTAACACCATTCGGATGATGAGGAGCGGGGTGATAGGGCCTATTATCATATTGGGCATCGTGGTCTTAATGGTCGCCGTTATTGCCTTTGTCGTCTACATGGAGACATCCCATCGCAGGATACCCGTCCATTACGCCAAGAGGATCATTGGAAGGAAGATGTATGGGGGGCAGACCACGCACCTCCCCTTGAAGATCAACACTGCCGGCGTTATACCCCCTATCTTCGCCTCCTCCATCCTCATGTTCCCCGCCACCATCGCCAACTTTGTGAATCATCCTTGGATGCAAGCCGTTGAAAAATTCCTCCAGCCTACCACATTGACCTACAATCTCCTCTTCGTGGGATTTATCATCTTTTTCTGCTACTTTTACACCGCCGTCGTCTTCAACCCCGTGGACGTGGCAGACAATATGAAGAAATACGGTGGCTTCATCCCCGGTATCAGGCCGGGGAGCTCCACCGCCGACTATATCGATCGGGTCCTCACCCGCATCACCCTGGCAGGTGCCGTCTATGTGGCTGGCGTATGTGTCCTGCCCACCTTCCTGTATGCGAAGTTCAACGTCCCCTTCTACTTTGGGGGGACGGCCTTGCTCATCGTAGTGGGGGTGGCCTTGGACACCGTCCAGCAGATCGAGTCCCACATGTTGACCAGGCACTATGAAGGGCTGCTCAGCGGGGGGAGGATAAAAGGCCGTCGTGGCTGATAAAAGAGACAGGTGAGGTGACACGGATGGATTTGATTCTGCTAGGGCCGCCCGGCTCAGGAAAAGGCACGCAAGCGCAGAAGATGGTGGAACGGTACCGTATACCCCAGATATCCACCGGCGATATACTCAGGGCGGCGGTCAAAGAAAAGACCCCTATGGGGGTGGAGGCAAAGCAGTATATGGATCAGGGAGCATTGGTCCCTGATAAGGTAGTGGTAGGCATCGTCCGGGATAGGCTTAAGAACGCGGACTGCAGTGGTGGATTTATCTTGGACGGTTTTCCCCGCACCGTCCCCCAGGCCGAGGCCTTGGAAAGTACCTTACAAGATATGAAAAGGAGAATAGACTATGTCGTCAGTATCGACGTGGCCAACGAAGAATTAATACGTCGCCTGACAGGGAGAAGGACCTGCCGGAGTTGCGGGGCCATGTATCATCTCATCTTCGACCCCCCAAAGAAGGAAGGGATGTGCAATAAGTGTGAGGGCGAGTTGTACCAACGGGATGATGACAAGGAGGAGACTATCCGGACGAGGCTCCAGGTCTACGGAAAGCAGACTGCCCCCTTGATTGAATACTATCGGAACAAGGGACTCTTGCGCACCATTAACGGGGTAGGAGACATGGAGGAGATCTTTAGGGAAATCGTGAAGGCCATAGAGGAGTAAGGGAAAGATCTCTATGCCCAAGCCGGAGGCCATCTCAGTAGAAGGAACGGTAACGGAAACCCTCCCCAATGCCATGTTCAGGGTTGAACTGGAGGGAGGTCACAAGGTGTTGGCCCATATCTCGGGGAAGATGAGGATGCACTACATAAAGATCATCCCCGGGGACAAGGTTACGGTGGAACTCTCCCCCTATGACCTCAGCAGGGGCAGGATAACCTATCGAGAGAAAAAGAG
>CAYHAB010000032.1:0-7061 GCA_964354505.1 uncultured Thermodesulfobacteriota bacterium | reverse complement strand
TGAGCGAAGTGCCAAAGTAAGCAGAGGGTCATTGCCTCTGGCCCGAATGAGAAATGCCACGCACTGGCCGCTGGTCTCATCAGCGGCCAGTGCAATGATGGTTGTGCCCTGATTTAATCAAAGACAATAAAATGATGCTGGCCATATCGGCAGGGGGCGTGCCTGTTGCCGCAGTGATGGCGGGACAACTTCACATTCCCTTGGACGTTAACGTGTGCTCAGATTCCCATAACATAGATTGACACTGAGCTTCCATCAGTAATAAAATACAGTCATGCAAAGGATGAGATTGACAATACGTGTCTAAAAAACCAAATGGCGGAAAGGAGAGTAAAATATGGCCAAAAAATCAGCGAAAAACCGACTCGTAGCATTCCTTCTGTGCTTCTTTCTTGGATTCTTGGGAATACACAGGTTCTACGTCGGCAAAATCGGCACCGGCATTGTACAGATCTTAACACTCGGTGGACTGGGGATCTGGGCTCTCATCGATCTTATCATGATCCTCGCCGGCGCCTTCAAAGACAAGAAAGGCAATCTGATCACTGAATGGACTTGATCGGATAGTCTCTGTCAAATAAGACGCGGCAGAGCTACGCTACTGAGTTTATTGTTGAGCGGCACCTCGCTGCAAAAATAGGCGCCAGCGCCCAAGCCGGTCGTCGAGAGAAGAATCAAATGGGGGATGGGGGATGGGCGGCGGCGCAAAGGGCCGTGCCCGGTTATATGTAGACGCTTTGTCGCGCCTGCCGCTCGGATCACGATCTTAGCGGGTCTCGTCCGAAATATTATACTTTATTACCAGGATTCCGCTCAGTTCAGCCATGCAAAACCCTTTACACGCATTGAAAGGAACTAATGTATGAAGAAGTTATCAGCGATTGTTTTTTCTGTAGTGTTAAGTGTCATGTTAAGTGCTGTCGTGTATGCGGCAGGTATTAGTGATGAGCTATTTACCGCGGTAGAAAAAAACGATATTCAAAAAGTTAAAGAGCTGATATCCAGAGGTGCTGATGTAAACGTTAAAGAAGAACATGGTAATACACCTCTGTTTAAAGCGGCCACTCGCGGTTACGCTGAAATCGCAGAGCTGCTGATAGCGAACGGTGCAAATGTCAATGCCCAAAACTGGTCTCAGGGCAATACACCCTTGATCCTTGCCGCATCCTTTGGCCATATTGAAATCATAAAACAATTGATAGAGAAGGGAGCGGATGTGAATGCGAAGACAAAAAGCGGTCAAACGCCCTTGATGGGCGCAGCATATTCCGGCTTCGCTGATATCGCACATTTATTGATAGATAAAGGTGCAGACATACATGCTAAAGACTCGAAAGGCGAAACGGCTTTAGCAAAGGCTGAAAGAAGAGGGATGACTGATATGGTTAAACTACTGAGGCAGGCCGGAGCTCAGTAACCAAAAAGAATGCGGGATTGCACTTTATTGTTAGGTGCAGGAGGAGGGGGGAAGCGAATGATAAAAAAGCTCATCTGCATTTTTATTGGTTTTTGTATGGCCTTGGTATTAACCCAGTGTTCACCGGGCGATGTTGAAAAAGAAAGCGATAAGATTATTACCGATCTCACCACTAACGCAGCGCGGAAAAAGGAAGCGGTAGAACTATCGATGGCAGAGGCTCGTTTTAAAACGTACACTGCCGAAAACATCAGCAAAGGAACGGCTGCAAGCACCCTGACCGTTGACAATCAATCGGGTGAGGATGCCCTCGTAAAGCTCATACGATCGGATGATGAGACGCTGTGGTTGCCCATCCGCATGGCCGATCAAGCGCAATCATCGGTCAGCGTTGTAGCAGGGAGATATTACACTAAAGTCAGATATGGGACCATCGGCAACTACCGGTATATAAAGGGAACCCCGTTTGACTCGGCTGGGGGTGGAAAGACAACCATCACGGTGCAAAAGGTCCCCGCTGAAAATTATCCGGCAACCACCATCAGCGCAGACGAATTTTAGAAGCGATGAAGAAACCGAATCTTTTCGCTTGAATTCTGGTCGTGCCGGAAAATAATTGAGTGCATCTTTTTCGTAAAGGAGAGCGATGGCAGAGGAGATCAAGGGTTACGAGCTAACCCCCCCCGAAGAAATACGCGCCAGGGTGGGGGCGCTGCAGCGGAAGATGGGGGAGAAGGGGGCAGACCTCGTCCTCATCCTCCAGAATGCTGACCTTTTTTATTTTGCCGGCACCATCCAACGGGGTTATCTGTGCATACCGCAGCAGGGAGAGCCCGTATTCTTTGTCCAGAAAAATTATGACAGGGCAATCGCGGAGAGCCCTGTGCAGTGTGTCAGGGTAAACGGCATCAAGGCGCTTCCTAACCTGCTCCGTGACTACGGGATAGGGGGAACAAGGTTGGGCCTCGAACACGACGTCATCCCCGTCTCCCTCTTTGACAGGATCAGGGACCTCTTCGGGGGATGGGCGGTGCTGGATATCTCCGAGGAGATCAAGGAGATACGGAGCATAAAGAGCGCCTTTGAGATACGGCAGTTCAAAGGATCGGGAGCGATTATTGACAAGGTCTTCTCTGAGGTGAGGAATTATCTCCGAGAAGGGATCACGGAGATTGAGCTGGACGGGATACTGTTCTCCATCGGGAGGACCGCGGGGCACCAGGGACTGCTGAGGATGCGGGGATTCAACCAGGAGATGATGAATATCTATGTCCTCTCCGGAGACAACGCCTGCGTCACCTCTTTCGGCGATACCCCCCTGTGCGGCCTTGGTGCAACCCATGCAGTCGCCCAAGGCTCCTCCGCCAAACGGATAAAGAGAGACGAGCCGATCATTATAGATTACGGCGGCGCCTACAACGGCTATATCACCGATGAGACGAGGACCTTTGTCATCGGACGTCTCAAGGATCACCTCGAGAGGGCCTACAGGGTCGCCCAGGCCATCATAGCGGAGGCGGAATCCTTTGCCCGGGCCGGAGTACTGGCCACCACCATATATGAGCGCGTCAAGGAGATGGCAACCAAAGAGGGGCTTGACCCTTATTTCATGGGGCACGGAGAGGGGCAGGTCGCCTTTGTGGGACACGGCCTGGGCCTGGAGATCAACGAGTGGCCCGTCATCGGACGGGGTTTTAAAAAGCCCCTGCAGCCGGGGATGGTCTTTGCCTTTGAGCCAAAGTTCGTCTTCCCCGGCGAAGGTGCCGTCGGGATAGAGATTGATTATATCGTCAGAGAAGATGGGTTAGAGCGTATCACCCATTTCCCCACGGAGATAGTTTCCTTGTAATTCCCCCACGGTTTTTAGCACGGATTTAAGGGAAGTATAGTAATGACATCAAACAGCCACATTGAGAGTCGAGCGGCCTGGATCAAAACCACCCTCAGACGTTTCATTAGCCCATAGCCAGAAAACTCTCTGAAAAATAGCAACGGTGGCAAAACCTCTTGTGGAAGAAGAGATATTTTGCTAAGCTGCCTTCACATCTCTCCTGCCTTGGGTGCTTGGTCGCGAGAAACGGCCTGCGCACTGGGCTGCAATATCAGGAGGAAGAAATGACAAACGGGGCGAGCAAGGACTATTTAGACAGCAAGGCCATCATCACCATCCTCATCTTGACCCTCCTGTGGGGTTTCAATTACCCCGTTATCAAGTTCTCCAACCAGGGGGTATCCCCGGTCTTCGCCTCTGCACTGCGCTCCATCATCGCATCGATCTGCGGGGTGATCTATTGCCTGAGGAGAGGGGAGCGGTTATTTCATACCGATATCATGCTCTTTCATGGGTTCATGGTGGGCCTTTTGTTCGGCCTGGAATTTGCCTGCATTTACTTTGGGATGCTGTACACAGATGCCGCCCGCTCAGTGGTCTTCGTCTATTTGAGCCCCTTTGTGGTGGCCGTAGGAGCCCACTTCCTCCTCAGGGGAGACAGGCTGACCTTTATAAAGACCATGGGGCTCATCCTGGCGTTTATGGGGATCGTCATCGTCTTTTATGGAAGGCCGCATACGGCCAAGCCGACCATGCTTATCGGGGATATCCTGGAGATCATAGCAGCTTTCTTGTGGGGGGCCACTACCCTCTATATCAAGAGGTTTATGGCGGAAAAAATCCACCCCATCAATACCTTTCTATACCAACTCGTTTTTTCCATCCCGATCCTCTTGATCGTAAGCCTTATCCTTGAGCCGCAATGGATCACTAAGATCGATCTCCCCATCGCCGCCTCCATCTTCTATCAATCAATCATCGTCGCCTTTCTGAGCTATTTTATCTGGTTCAAGCTCATACACAGCTATTCGGTGAGCAGGCTCTCTGCCTTCACCTTTTTCACGCCTATCTTCGGTGTCCTCTTCGGCACTGTATTCCTCAGCGAGGAATTCACCTACTCTTTGATGGTGGGCCTCCCCCTGGTCTCACTGGGGATCTTCTTCGTGAACTGGCGTATGAGAACAGCGCGGTGATCCTCATCTGAAAACAGAACGGGTTGGTCACGCTTGTCTCTATTTCCGCGATACTCCCCGCCTTTCATAAAAAACGGGGAGACGGTATTGCTTCCCCCCGTGGGCATAATCATAAAATTGCATTACCTTCTATTTAGTGGTCAACGTGGCGTTTAAGGTTGCGGCCAAACGGACGGCAAGCTGACTAAAAATATTATTGAGCATAGCAACTGAATTGCCGCCAAAGGCCCCGGAAGATCCCGTATCCCTCGTATAGATACGTATACAGGGCTGAGTTTTGCCTGGTTCATAGATTTCACAGACGACTGCACCACCAGTTTTGCCTGCTCCCATTCCCACCCAATAGCGGGTTGCCCTGCTGCCGGGATTGCATTCAACCACCGCACCCTCAACGAGCAAGGCATTGGGAGATTCCGCCTGAGACAGCTTGAGGGAGCTTCGCAAGGTCGAATTAAAGAGCGCAATATAAGGATCGTAGGAAAAGACATTCTGCTGTGGCAGCAATCGGCCGCCAAAGTCCGTTACCTTTATCGAATTATACTGGGATAGGTTTACGGATGGATCCTTCCATATAAGAAGGTTGTGTCCACCTTTCACCATACCATTGATATACTCGTTGACGTTAAACACCTGATCAGGATAGTTCTTGAAGCTTATAAACGGTGCCGAAGTGGCTTGTGCCGTTTGAGTACCGGGGGCAGTGCCGGATGTTGAGGTTGGTTTCTCCGCGGCAATAACACCTGCGCTCATCAAGACGATGGCGACGCATGATATTATGGGATAGTGTACATATCGCTGCATTTTAATCATTTTTCCTCCTTTGTGACGGTTAAGTTTATGCCTTACACAAGGCTAAGGCCCTAAGATTGAATGTATACAACTGTAGGTTGAGGTTGAATTGCTGTCAAGTAAAATTGTGATGTATCAATGCAGCTCTTTTTCAATGGATCTCGCAGGAATAGTTATAACTGGGACCTTTCACCCCTCCAGATTATCAAAAAGAGAAACGCCACAGGGTTACCTCATACTTCTGCTTAAGATATTTTTTTCTGTTATCCCAAAATGATAATGTCCTGTTTTGCCAATTTAGAAATGTCCTCTTTTAGGCATGCTAGGATGCCCTTTTTCAGAGGAGGGCATGATGGCGGGAAAGGACATTATCATGGCGAGTCAGGAAGAGCTGAGGCGACTACACGTCATTCAGAAGGTTCTGGAGGGAGTGATCAAGCAGGTAGCGGCAGCGGAGATGCTTTCCCTAAGTTCCCGGCAGGTTCGAAGGATTGTTAAACGGGTAAAGGCAGAAGGTGATCGAGGGATCATTCATAAATCCAGAGGTCGGCCATCGAATCGCAGGATACCGGATAGGGTCAAGGGCAACGTGATCCAGCTCTGCCAGTTGCAGTATAAAGATTTTGGTCCGACGTTAGCTTCCGAGAAGCTGTTGGAGCGAGAGGGGATTCGGATCAGCGATGAGACGTTACGGAGGTGGCTCATTGAGACAGGGGATTGGAAGAAGAGCCGCAAGAAAGGGAAGCATCGTCACTGGAGGGAGCGCAAGGCGCATTGTGGGGAGATGGTGCAGATGGACGGGTCTCATCACCGGTGGTTTGAAGGCCGAGGGCCTGGATGTGTTTTGATGGGCTATATCGACGATGCGACAGGGAAGGCCTTTGCACGATTCTACGACTATGAAGGGACTATCCCTGCGATGGACAGTTTCAAGCGTTATAGTAAGCAATATGGGTTACCGATGAGCGTGTATTTGGACAAGCATTCGACCTATAAATCGACGGCTAAGCCTTCGATTCAGGACGAGTTGGACAACGTCGAGCCGTTAAGCCAATTTGAGAGGGCCTTAAAAGAGCTTGGCGTGGAGGTCATCCATGCCCATTCGCCGCAGGCCAAGGGTCGGATTGAACGGCTTTTTGGGACGCTTCAGGACAGACTGGTCAAGGAGATGCGGTTACGAGGGATGAGGACTCTGGAAGAAGGGAATCGGTTCTTAGCGGAGTATCTCCCTCTGTACAACAGGAGGTTTTCTGTTTGCCCCAAGGAGAAGGGTACTTTTCACAGGCCGTTAGCCAAAGGGCTGGATCTGGATACGATCTTATGTGTGAGGACAGAGAGGGCTCTGCGGAATGACTTTACCGTGGCTCACAACAAGAAACTCTATCAGATCGAGGATACCATCAAGGCTTCGAGGGTAGTGGTTCAAGATCGGATCGATGGTTCGATGATTATTACCTATAAAGGCCGGTCTTTGAGATTTAAACAAATAAGTGCAAGGCCTGTACGAGAGAACAGAGATTCGGTTGTGGTGAGAAAGAAAAAACCTTATATTCCCCCAGCCGATCACCCTTGGAGGAGGTTCACCCTGAGCAAACACCGCTATGAACGAGGGACCCCCCTAGAATCTCAACCTTGAAAAGAGGACATTTCTACCTTGGTAAGAACAGGACATTTCTACTTTGGCTTGACATGGTGGCTCATATTTCTTGACTTTTTGTTATATGATGTTATACTTAAAAATTTAGATAAATAGGGTTTTTGAGAGGGGCATCTGTGGTGATTAAAGAGAGATTAATGGAGGATATGAGGCGTGCCGCCAAAGAAAAGGACA